>JBCDHO010000202.1:0-5514 GCA_038749855.1 Pseudomonadota bacterium | reverse complement strand
TCGCCGGCGAACCCATCAAGGTGTTCAACTACGGCAACCACACCCGCGACTTCACCTACGTAGAAGACATCGTGGAGGGGGTGCTCCGCGTGCTGGCCAAGCCCGCGACCGGGGATGCGAACTGGTCGAGCGATGCGCCGGACCCGGCCAGCTCATCGGCCCCCTGGCGCGTCTACAACATCGGCAGCAATCGGCCCCTGAAGCTCATGCGCTACATCGAGCTGCTGGAGCAGACCCTGGGCATCGAGGCAGACAAAGAGATGCTGCCCCTGCAGCCCGGCGACGTGCCGGATACCTTCGCCAACGTCGACGATCTGATCGCGGATGTCGGCTACAAGCCCGACACCCCGGTCGAGCACGGCATCCACGAGTTCGTGCGCTGGTACAAGGACTACTACAAGGTCGACGACATTGCCCCGAACGTCTAGCGGGTACTGATCGGCAGCAACTATGCAGGGACGGACGCCATGACCGCACAAGCAGAAAAAGAAACGCTTCTGATCACCGGCGCAGCCGGCTACATCGGCAGCCACTTCTGCGTGGAAGCGATCAGCCAGGGCTACGAGATCGTCGCCCTGGACAATCTGTGCAACGCGTCGGCCCGGTCTCTGCAGGCTGTCGAGCAGATTACCCAGCGACCGCTGACTTTCGTCGAAGGAGACATCCGCGACGGCGACGCGCTCGATGCGCTGTTTCGTGACCACGACATCACCGCCGTGGTGCACTTTGCCGGCCTGAAGGCCGTGGGTGAATCGACCGCCAAGCCCCTGTTCTACTACGACAACAACGTCGGCGGCACCGTGGTGCTGCTGGAAGCCATGAAGCGTGCAGGCTGCGACCGCCTGGTCTTCAGCTCCTCCGCCACGGTTTATGGATTGAGCGAGCAGATGCCGCTACAGGAGGACCACCCGACCGGCGCAATCAACCCTTACGGGCGGACCAAACTGATGATTGAGGAGATGCTGCGCGATCTGCACGCGGCCGATCCGTCCTGGCGCATTAGCATCCTGCGCTATTTTAATCCCGTCGGCGCACACAGCTCCGGCGAGATCGGAGAATCGCCGAACGATATCCCGAACAACCTGATGCCCTACATCGCCCAGGTGGCGGTGGGTCGCCGGGAACGGCTGCAGGTGTTTGGCAACGACTACGCCACCGCCGACGGTACCGGCGTCCGCGACTACATTCACGTGGTCGATCTGGCCCGGGGCCATCTCAAGGCGCTCGCGCTGCTGAAGCGTGAGCCGGGCCTGTGGACCCACAACCTGGGCACCGGCCAGGGCTACTCGGTCCTCGATGCCGTGAAAGCCTTCGAGGCCGCCAGCGGCAAACAGATTCCCTACGATTTTGCGCCACGACGTCCCGGCGACGCCGCCGTGAGCTACGCCGACCCGGCCAGGGCTCGGGCGGAGCTCGACTGGCAGGCGGAGTATGACCTCGCGCGCATGTGCGAGGACGTCTGGCGCTGGCAGAGCCGCCACCCGAACGGTTACGACGAGTCCCCCTGACCCCTGTGCTACGATGGTTCGTGGAGGGATGGCTGAGTGGTCGAAAGCACTGGTCTTGAAAACCAGCGTAGGCTAATACCCTACCGTGGGTTCGAATCCCACTCCCTCCGCCACCTGACCTGATAGCTCCGGACCCGACCACACCCATGGCGAGCAGCTTCGCGATCATCGTCCAGGGCGCGCTGCCAGACGCGCGCGCCAGCCTCAGTGCCCTCGCCTTCGCCCGCGCCGCCGTCGACGCCGGACACACCGTGCCGCGCGTCTTTTTCTATCACCAGGGCGTGACCATCGCCGCACGCTACCGCGTCCTGCCACAGGATGAGCGCAATGATGCGGACCTGTGGCTTGAGTTCGCGCGCGATAGCAACTGCGAACTGGCCGTGTGCGTGACCGCTGCGCAGCGGCGCGGTGTAATCGGCGCTGACGAGGCGCAGCGCTATGCGCTGGACGGCACCACCCTGCGCGACGGTTTCTCCCTCGTCGGGCTGGGGCAGCTGCTGGACATGACCAGCACCGCAGATCGCACCGTGACCTTCCCGGGCACCCGATGAGCCGCGCGCACCTGTTCCTATTTGATGAGGCACCCCTGCGCAATGTGCACGCGCTGGAGCTGCTCGATGCCGCGCTCGTGGCCGCGGCCTTCGATCTGCCGACGACCCTGCTGTTCCTGGGCGATGGCGTGTTGCAGCTCCTGCCTGAGGTTTCCCCAAACCTCAGCCAGGAGAAAGCCATGGCCAGGCAGCTGGCGGTCCTGCCGGAGTACGGCATCGAGCAGGTCTACGCGTGCGGCAGAGCGCTCGATGAGCGACAGCTCGCTGCGGCGTCGCTGGTGCTGTCTGTGATCCGCCTCGATCCCGCAGAACAGACGGCGCTGTTTGCCCGTCAGGACGTCATTATTGGCAGTTGATCCCACAGCAACGCTGCATCTGGTGTTTTCAAGCGAGGGCCTCACGCAGTGCCGGGCACGCTGCGCAGCCGGTGACTTCATCGTGCTGTGCGAGAACGGCGTTTACACCGCCGGGCGCATCGGGGACCTGCCCGTCCCCTGCCATCTGCTCGCGGAAGATGCCGCGCAACGCGGGGTCGACGATCCCGGTGGACCCGTGACGCCCATTGACCGCACGCAGCTCGTCGCTCTGACCCTGGCCACCGCCCGCAGCGTAAGCTGGCGCTAGCGCGATGGCTGCTGACGATCCCGCCGTAGAGCCGCAGCTCGATCACGAGGGCTTCCTGAAAGAGTATCGGCAGTGGAATGAGGCGGCTGCGGAACGCATCGCCGCCGACAGCCGCATCGCGCTGACCGCCGTGCACTGGCAGGTGCTCCATGCCGCGCGCGCCTACTACGAGCGCTATGAGCGCTCGCCGGAGATGCGGCCGTTCATCAACTGGCTGCGTCGCGAAGGCCCACAGGACCAGGGCAGCAGCATCGCGCTCATGACCCTGTTCCCCGATGAGACCGTGCGCCTGATCAGCAAGATCGCGGGCTTGCCGAAGCCGTCCTCCTGCCTTTAGCACCGAGACCTAGGTTGGGCTCACCGTCCGGTAGCCGACCACCTGCCCGATGATGATGAGCGTCGGGCCTTTGACCGGCTCCGCCCGAACCCGCTCCGCAAGATTGCTGATGTCGCCGTCGATCACGCGCTGGCCGGGCAGCGTCGCCTGCTCGATGAGCGCGGCCGGCGTCTGCAGCGGCAGCCCGTGCTCGGCCAGCCGGGCCAGAATCGTTTCGAGCGCGGGCAATCCCATGTAGATCACCAGGGTCTGATCCGGTCGCGCCAGCTCCGGCCAGTCGAGGTTGGCGCGATCGGACGCGCGATGCCCGGTCACGAACCGCACGGACTGGGCCACGGTGCGGTGCGTGAGCGGAATGCCCGCGTAGCTGGCGCCACCGAGCGCGGCGGAAATCCCAGGCACCACCTCGAAGGGAATTCCGGCTGCGGCCAGCGTCTCGATCTCCTCGCCGCCGCGACCGAAGATGAACGGGTCGCCGCCTTTCAGACGAACGACCGCTGCGCCGGTGCGGGCGTGGGACACGAGAAGCTCGTTGATGGCGTCCTGACGAATGCCCTGTACCGCGCGCTTCTTGCCGACGTAGATCTTCTCCGCATCGCGTCGGGCGTAGTCCAGCAGCGCTTCGCCCACGAGATTGTCGTAGAGCAACACGTCCGCTTCGCGAATCAGGTTGAGACCGCGTAGCGTGATCAGCTCCGGGTCACCAGGCCCACCACCCACCAGGCGAGGGCCGTGCCGGCGACCAGACCCACGAACGAGACCGGCGACCACGAGGCGCGCTTCGAGACGGTCACCACGCTGGCCAGAACGAGCCCGAAAAAGAACGCGTAGAGCAGCTCGATATGGTTCTCGAGCAGCCAGCTCACGACGTGCGCCAGGCTCAGGATCGACGCCGCGATGCCGCTCCCCAAAGCCAGCAGAAACCGCCACGGCACCTGTTCGAGGGCGCCGCGAAAGTCGAGGCGCAGGAGCTTCTTGGCCAGGCCCACGTCGAAGGATTTGATGGCGTCGATCAGCTCCTGGTAGACGCCCATGATGAAGGCCATGGTGCCTCCGGAGACCCCCGGCACCACGTCGGCGGCTCCCATGGCGAGGCCCGTGAAGGTCACGAAGCCGTAGTCTTTGATCGTGCGCTCCCTCGCTGGCGGCGTCGGCTGCGGCGGCATCGGTGTGTCCCGTCCTCGAGAAGTAGCGGCCGCTCCAGCGCGGCCGCGGTGAGGGTATTGCACGGGAACTCGAGGTTCAACCGCAGCGGTCCGCCGGCCGTGAGGCGAGACCGGAGCCGGCGAAAGGCTCCGGTCCGTTCTCTGTCCGTTCAGTCGTTGAACGAATGAGAGACGATGGCCAGCTTGATCCGCGAGGCCGTATCTCGGTTGGCCTTCCGGTTGACTCTCACGCGATAGGACGTCGCAACGTCCGGCAGCGTCCAGGTGCAGGACTCATAGGTGTTGTCCCAGGATGCCGAGCCGCACACGTAGTTGCCGCTGGCGTCGATCACCCGCATGTCGAAGTCCATGCCCAGCGGGTGCACGTCGTCCTTATGCTGGTAGGTGTAGCTTCCTCGGGTCAGCCACGCGATCGCCACGGTCGCCTTGTCTCGACTCCAGTTCACCGCCACCGGCAGGGTCAGGTAATTGCCGTCGTTCTTGAGGCTATTCCAGGCCGAGTTCGGCTCGTTCCACCAGTAGATAGTGCCCCCGGCCTTGCGATAGAAGATGCCGCCTTCGCCGACCTTGTCGGCTCCGCCGGCCACCGGGATGGAGGCATGGGACACCATATAGGCCTTGGCGAGGGCCGCGGAACCTGAGAACCACGGCTCGTCGCCGATGAAATTCAGGTAGAAGCCCGCGGCGTGCGGCGTGCTGTAGGAGGTCCCGTTTCTGCCGAAAAACGTCGGCGGGCTGATGCCTCGGATGTCGAGATCCGTTCCGGGGGCCACGATCTCGGGTTTTTCAATGCCGGTCTCGCCGTCTTTCCAGCCCGAGTTGAAGTAGATCGCGTCCGTACCCGTCTTATGGGCGTAATTCCCGACGGTGATGACGTTGTAGGCCGTGCCCGGAGAGCTCACGAATTGATCCGTGTTTCCTTTGTTTCCGGCCGCCTGAAAAATGGGCACGTCGTGGTTGTAAACGAAGTCGTCCCAGGTCCTATCCCAAGGCCCGTAATTTCCGAACAGCCCTTGGCTCATGGAGACGCTGACCGCGTCGTAGCTGCTCGGAGGATTCGGCGAGGGCAAGATTATCGGCGGCCAGAAGGGCAGAATGATGGCGGGCTGCGGCAGCGAAAAACCGCCGCCGGCGCAGTGGATGAAGGCCTTCGGCGAGACCGCGTGAAACACGCCCGTGGTCTTGATCGCGTGCTCGCTGAACGTGAGGTCTGAGGAGCTTCCCCGCACGTCCAGGTAGTTCGAGATGTAGTGGGTGTCCTCGTCGATGCAGCCGTCCCGCTCGACCATATAGACCCGAGTGCCCTCCCCTGGAGGAGTCAAGGCGAG
>JBCDHO010000201.1:0-5562 GCA_038749855.1 Pseudomonadota bacterium | reverse complement strand
TCGAGCGGCTTCGTCGCGTTTGTCCGGGTCTACCTGGTTTTTCTTTAGACGATCGCAGGCGGCTTTCTGGGCTTTTGTGCCCATACCCATCATCGGCGGCTGGCCTTCAGCGATGCACAGGCCGTTGAAGTTGCTGCCGCAGTTGATGCCGTGGGGGTCCTTCAGGCGGCCGACGCCCTTTTTCTCAAACTTGACGAAAAAGGACTGATTCTTGATCGACGACTTGCCCATGATCTTGTTGGACTTGATGCCCAGGGCAACACCGGCCTGGTCTCCATTGCTCAGGGTGTACGACGCCCCCTTGACCATCACGCACTGCTTGTTGTCCTTGACCCGCTTGGTTACCCCCAGGGCCGCCATGATGGAGTTGGCGATATTGGGGTAGGGGATAGGCACGGGGCTCGGTGCCGGCGGTGCGGGTGTTTTGCACACGTCCGGGAACGCATTGGTTATGCCCATGCTCATCTTGTGCTGCGTGGTCATCTTGTCGACGGTGACGCTAGAGGGCATGAGCTTCCCCTCCCTGTCGGCTCATCAGCAGCGCTTCGCGTGCGCCTTCGTCAGCAGCGCCCCAAAGCAGGAGGTCTGTGGCGCCGGCGTAATTGCGGTGCAGCGCCATGCTTGCCCAGGCAAGCAGCACCGCCCCCATGGCGGCGCCACTGTCACCGACACAGTCCGCCGGATTCCAGTGGTCCATGGTGTGGTAGTTCCACATGGCCTTACCTTCGGCCATGAGCCATTCCAGCGTGCGGTAGCGTTCACCATCGAGGTCGGAGACAACCACCGCGTGTGCACAGGCCGTATCACCCCGCACCGCGCGGATGGCGCGGGCCAGCGCGTGGCCCTGCATCGGGTCCCCCCAGCGCTGCGCCTCGCGCGCGCCAGCCGATGCGCGAACAACCGCGTATACCGTTGCGCCGCGATCGTGCGCACGCTGCGCCGGCTCCACCACCAGGAAGCCAGCGGCCTCGGCCGGGATGGCGCCGGTATGTCGCGGGTACTCGGCCAGCCGGCCTTGCTGGTGCAGGTAGCGCAGGGCGCGAGGGGACACCCAGGAGTCTGATGCGCCGATGACTGCGGCATCAATCGAACCTTCCTCCAGCGCACGTGCGGCGAGTCTGAGGCTTTTCTGCACCGCGGTGCGACCGGACTGCACAAGCTTGGCCTGTGCGACGGTCATATCGGCGGGCAGGGAATCCAGGAGATTGTCCCGGACCGCTGCGTCATGGTTCATCATGCGTCCGCCGGGACGGCTGCCGGAGGTGCCGAGGTAGACGGCCAGCCGTTCTTCGCTGAGCTGCGCGTCGCGAATGGCCTCCTCCAGCGCAGGTCGCATCATGGCTTTGAGTCGAGCGGGCCCCTGCAGACCTTCGGTGACGTTTGGTACGCAGGCGCCCTTGACGTCATCAAACTCATCGACCGCCACGCGCAGGCGCAGGGCACTGAGCGTACGCAAGCGGGATACGCCGGCCCTGAGCGCGGCGCAGGTCGCCTTGGCCGTCAGGCCCACCGGTGTGACCAGCCCCATGCCCGTAATGGCCAGCTCGCCCGACCAGGCGTCGTTGTCGGCGGACGCGTTCATCGCAGGCGGGCCTCAACGCTCTCCAAACCCTCGACGCGTCCCTGGACGTTGATCATGCTTTTCCAGCAGATCATGTAGCGCCGCTGGTCGCAGTCAAAGTGAATGGACTCGAGCTTCGGATGCGCTCGTACCCCTTTCTTGAACATCCGTACACCGACCACCGGTGCGTGCGCGTCCATGGTGAAATCGTTGCGGCCTTCCTCGGTGACGCCGAGCAGGACGCAACGTTCCTTGCCCTCGAGGTAGCCATCACTGGTGAGCTGAGGCGGTGCGGCCTGAAGGAAGCGAACGTCGAAATCGAGCGGCAACAGCGGGAATCGTTGCTCTTCCCACTGCTGATCATAGGTCCCGGCATACTGCCGTCGAGCGAGCCAGGACGGTGGGATCGGACCAAAGCCTACGGCGGAAGTATCGTCGTGCGGTGAGCGCAGCGTCTGCGAGGGGTTTTCCACGTTGGGCAGGGGGACCGACTGAGATGCCCGCTTCGACTTGCGTGCGAAGAAGCCCCGGCCGACGGGGTTGTCCTGGAACGCGTCATGGTGCTTTTCCTTGTCGTGGCTGTGGTCAAAGCCGCCGTAGGCGTTCTCCCAGGTCAGCGGCATGCGTTCGAAGGGCTCCGGTTTGTCTACGTTCTGGAAACCCTCCCGGTCGCCGTAGACGACGGCAATCTGTTGAAGATCGCCGACCTTGATGCCGACATTCATCTGACCGACCGTGCCCCCTGCACAGACCGCATGACCGGTCAGCGTCACCCCGGTCTGGGGCCTCAGGGGCAGCAGGTCGGAGGCGGCGCGGAGGCTGGTTGTGGTCGGATCACCATGGTATTCGTCGCCGTAGGTGATTGGCGCCTGTTGCTCCGCAAGCTGCGTTGCACGTTGGTCAAACTGAAAGGTCCCCTTGAGCACTACCAGCAAGGTCTCATTGCCCTCGCGATCGAGAATCACGGTCGCTTCCATGGCGTACGGGGTCCGGTTGATCTGTTCCACGGTCGTTGACTGGACGGTCGTTGGCTAGTTGATGTCCACGTGGCCGCCCTTGATGCGGATCGGCCCGGTAGCGCGGTTGTAGAGGTGTGCGCCCTTGATGCTGATCTTTCCCTCCGCGTCAATGATGATACTGGCCTTTCCGCAGCGCAGTTCAAGCCGCTCACGCGCCTGGATCACCACCTGTTCGCCGTCTATGCGCGCGTCAAGGGCGTCCGCTTCGTCGCCGTCGTCAATTTCTACCGTATCCGCGAAGCCTTCCGGCGCACCGATCAGGTCAATCAGCACCGGGCGCTCCGGATCGCCTTCGTCAAAAAGCGCCAGCGCTTCGCGTCCCAGCAGGCCAGAAGGGGGTCGTGATGCGATCGTTGCTGTCATGCGTGCCTGCCGCTCTGACTGGTCGGGGAGCAGCACGCGGGCCAGGCCCGGCTCAGGGACATCAAGAATTCGCACCACGCGGGGCGCTGATGATACCTGGCGGGTGCTGTGACGGTGTGCATTTTCGCCGGTTGCTGGCAGGGACTTTTTCATGGGCAGATCGCTCTTAGTTGTCCTTCACGGTGGCGCCTTTGATCTTGACGGTGCCAGACGCCTTGACGTCAAAGGCCGCCTTGGCCTTGGTCTTTATGTTCATGCCGCTGAAGGTGATGTCGCCGTTGCTCTTGAGGATGATCTTGGCCTGGCCACACTTGAGCACAAGCTCGTCATCCGCTTCGACGTTGATTTTGCTGCCGACCTTCAGCGCAAAGTCACTGCCGACATCCGCTGCCCAGTCCGCGTCCACTTGCGTGCTCAAAGAGTTGAACTCTTCACTTTGGCTGGCTGCAACCGACAGGTTACGAACGCCCGCCGACACGTCCTGCAAACCAGCAACGGCGATGGTTTGGAGTGCTCCCACAGTGACCTCTTGACTGGCGCCGACCGTAATCGCTTCGTTGATGCCTACAGAGTGCGTGCGGGACATGAGAACCGTCACCATTTCGTCCCCACTTACCTTACGGCTGCGGTTCTTACCGACCATCCGGTCCTCGTTGATGGCGACCGTGTCCTTGCGGCTGTTTTGCACAGTGACCGTCTCATTGTTGCCGACGGTCCGGGTTTCATCATTGCCTACTTTTTCCGTGCGGTCGTTGCCGATGCCGATCGTTTCATCGTGGCCGACGTTTTCGGTTTTATCGTTCTTGACCAGGATCTTTTCGTCTTTTTCGGCCTGGATCGAAAGCAGCTCATTACCGATCGCATCTTCCATGCGCAGTTCGTTGTAGTTGCTCGGACCGCCGCCGGGAGTGCTCCGTGACACGATGCCGCTTTGGGTCTTGCTTCCGGGTAAGCCCCAGTTGGGCATATTGTCGCCATTAAAGACGCGCCCGGTGATGATGGGCTGGTCCGGGTCGCCCTCGAGAAAGCTGACAATGACCTCCTGGCCGATGCGTGGGATGTGCATGCTGCCCCATTCCTTGCCGGCCCAGGCCTGGGATACGCGTATCCAGCAGGAGCTGTTTTCATCCATGGTGCCGTAGCGGTCCCAGTGAAACTGGACGCGCACACGACCATATTCATCGCAGTGAATCTCTTCCGACTCCGGGCCGACGACGATGGCGGTCTGACAGCCCTGGACCACGGGTTTCGGCGTGACACGCGGTGAGCGGTAGGGTTCGCGCGTGTCCATCAGTTCGGCCTGACAGGTATAGGTCAGCTCTGCGCCGGTCCCGGTGTAAAAGCCACCGTTTTCGCAGCTGAAGGTGGCAGAAATGACGAGATAGTCCCGGTTCTGGTCGGATCGGGGGTGATCCTCAAGGGTCATGAGGCAACCGGGGGCGAGCAGTCGACACGGGCCCGTCACCATGACGCGCTCATAGCCGCAGGCCAGTTCGTCCATCCGGTGCCCCACATAGTTCTGGCCGTCGTCCGGTACCTGGTATTCGCCCGGGTAATCGTAAATTTCCGGCGTGCTGAACTCGTAAGCGTGGCTGCGGCTTTTCTCGGCCTTTTTCAGCAGGTTGAGCTTCGGATTGCTGAAATCAAAATCATTGACCGCATAGTTGCTGGGCTTGATCTCCCGCCCGACCTCGAGGGTCTGCAGGCAGTCCTCCTTTTCGGCGCGGACGCCCAGGCTGCCGCGCCAATAGGGCACCGGTCCGGGACCGGGGATGGTCGGATGCACCGTATGATCGTCGGACAGGACCAGCGTGTGCTTTCCGGCCTCATGGCGGAAGTAGTAGAAAATCCCCTCCTGCTCCATAAGCCGGCTGATGAAGTTGAAGTCGGTTTCGCGGTACTGAACACAGTAAATCCAGTCTCGATAGGTCCCCGTGAGCTCTTCTTCAAAGTCCACCATGCCGTTCTGGCGGAACACGGCCTTGATAATGTCTGGGACGGTTTTGATGCCGTCCTGGCCCTGCTGGAAAATTCGGCAGTCCGAGGTGCGCGTCAGAAACCAGAGCCAGGGGCGCACGGTCGCCACATAGTGCGCATACTCGTCATGGGCGCCGGTAAATCGAAACTCCGTGACAAAGCCATCGATGTTTCGAACGCCCTCCTGGAGCTCGATTTCGATGGTGACGCGCTTGCCGACAATGCTGTCGAAATCGATGTCCGGGTCGTCGCTGATCAGGTCCAGGTCGTAGCGGAACAGCTGCCCCAGCGATTCCGTGCCCGTCATCGACTTGATGGCGACCTGACCCTGAAGGTCAGAAATCAGTCGAATGAGACGTTCGCTATCGTCGGTTAGGTTCGGCATTCAAGTTCTCCACGCACTGCGTTGGGCGATTCCGGTTTGAAGCGTAAGCCTATTCAAGCAGGTTTTCTCCCCGACGCCTGTGATGCGGTTCACAGGCTTCACAACGGCGCCTCGGTCATGCTTTCAAGGAGCGTGGGTTTTATCAGGAAAATCCTCGCGCCCTGGCGTTCGATCAGGCCCTGACCTTCCCACTCCTTCAACAGCTTGTTGACACTTTCCCGGGAGGCATTCACCAGGGTCCCCAGTTCGTACTGGCT
>JBCDHO010000200.1:0-5566 GCA_038749855.1 Pseudomonadota bacterium | reverse complement strand
GTGTCCTTGTCCAGCCGATGTACGATGCCGGACCGCGGCAAGGTTTCAAGGGCAGGACGGTGGTGGAGCAGTGCGTTTTGCAGCGTCCCGTCAGGATGACCGGCGGCCGGGTGGACCACAAGAGCTGCGGGCTTGTTCAGGACGATAATGTCCTCGTCCTCGAACAGCACGTGCAGGGGAATTGCCTGGGCGACGACCTCATCCTCGGCCACCAATTCTGCGACCAAAGACAGCGTCTCCCCCCCGGCCAGCCGGTCGCTGGGTTTCCGACGGCGACCGTCCACGGTCAGCGCGCCTTCGCGGATCCAGCGTTGCAGGCGTGCGCGGGAGTAGTCCGGCAGTCGCCGGCCAGCGATCTGATCAATCCGATCCCCGGCCTCTTCGGGCAGTACCTGGACCTGGTGTTCAATGCGTTGCGCCAGGGTAGGCTCCAGCGAAAATGGGACTGGGAACTGGCATTGTAGGCGGCGGTCACAGCTAGTGAAAGCGGGCCTCATGGGCTATCATGCGGGCCTCGCCGAACACAGAGCGCGCTGGGGTGCTCAACCCCGACCGCTTATCCGCTGGAACCACCATAATGTTGATATTCCCTCTGCGCAGCCCGGCCGACGCCAAGACCAGGACCCGGGTCACAGCCGGCGTCAAAGCACGCGCCAGCACGCAGGTCAAAACCTTCTCCAAGGGCGTCATTTTGCTGACGCTTGCCCTGGCATTCGCACTCACGGGCTGCAATTCCAACGACGAGATTGATACGCGTACAGCGGAAGAGCTTTACAACGATGCAAAAGCCAAGCTGGACGACGGTAACTATGCACGGGCGGTTCAGGATTACCGGGTGCTGCAGACGCGCTTTCCCTTCGGACGTTACGCGGAACAGGCGCAGCTGGAGATGGCCTACGCGTTCTATAAGGCCGGACAGCCAGAACAGGCACTGGCCACGGCAGACCGCTTCCTGCGCATGTACCCAACGCACCCGAACATCGATTACGCCTTCTACATCCGCGGCCTGACCAATTACGAGCAGCAGGTCGGGTTCCTGGAGCGGCTCATGCCCAGCCGCGTCCGTGACCGTGACCAGAGCGCCGCCCTCGAAGCCTTCCAGGATTTCGACGAGCTGTGCCGGCGATTCCCCGACAGCCGCTACTGCCCGGACGCGCGTCAGCGCATGGTCTACCTGCGCAATAACCTGTCCTATTATGAAATCGACGTCGCGTCCTACTACATGCGGCGCCAGGCTTTTGTTGCCGCGGCCAACCGCGCGCGCTACCTGATCGAGACTTATCCCGGCTCACCGGAAGCCGGCAACGCACTGGTGATGCTGCACGAGGCCTACACGGCCCTCGATATGCCGGAGCTGGCGGACGACGCGATGCGGGTACTGGAATACAACTATCCGGAACACCCCTATGTCACTGGCGCGGATACGGACGATAGCTGGTGGGACAACATCTGGCCCTGGTAGGCCCTGGAAGGCCCTGGTAGATCTTGGTAGGACAGGTCGATCGTTTGGACGTCCTGGCAGGCTGCCCGCAGCGCTCAGCAGCGCTCGCGCCAGCCAGAGGTAATGGGGTAGCGGCGATCACGGCCAAAGCCCCGTGAGGTGATGCGGGTGCCGGGTGCCCCCTGTCGGCGCTTGTACTCGTTGATCAGAACCAGGCCCGCAACGCGCCGCACCATGGCTTCCTCGAAACCCTCATCGACGATCCGCTGGATCGACCAGTCCCGGTCCACGAACCGGTGCAGCACCTCGTCAAGGACCTCGTAAGGCGGCAGGCTGTCCTGGTCGATCTGGTCCGGTCGCAATTCCGCTGAGGGCGCACGATCGATGACCGCTTGCGGGATCGCAGGCGACCGCAGGTTACGCCAGCGGCACAGCTCGTACACACGGGTCTTAAGGGCATCCTTCAGTGGCGAGAAGCCACCACACATGTCTCCGTAGATGGTGCTGTAGCCAACGGCCAGTTCACTCTTGTTGCTCGTCGCAAGCGGCAGCCAGCCAAACTTGTTGCTGAGCGCCATGATGATGTTGCCCCGGATGCGGGCCTGGAGGTTCTCTTCGGTCACATCCTCTTCGACACCCTTGAAGGAAGGCGCCAGGTCACCCAGCAAGGCCTCGAAGGCGCGCTCGATGGAGATGGTGCGGTAATCGACGCCCAGCAGCTCTGCCTGCTCACGCGCCAGGCCCAGGCTCTGCTGGGAGGTGAAACGCGACGGCATCATGACGCAGTGCACGTGTTCACTGCCGAGCGCGTCCACCGCCAGGGCGAGGGTCAAGGCGGAATCGATACCCCCGGAAAGCCCAAACACGACCTCGCGAAAACCGTTCTTGCGCACGTAATCCCGCAAGCCCGTTACCAGCACCTCGTAGAGCTCTTCGGCGTGCTCCCGCGGTGGCCCGGTCCAGTCTTCGGGAAAAAACTGGCCGCCCTGGGGGTCGAAATCGGCGAACAGCAGCGACTCGGCGCACAGCGGTCCCTGGCCCTGACGACGGCCGTCGCCGGCGATCAATACGGAGCGCCCATCAAACACCAGCTCATCCTGGCCGCCCACCAGGTTGCAGTACACCATGGGCAGCTGAGTGTCCTCGCAACGCCGGGCAAATATCGCGTCGCGGGCAGACTGCTTGTCATCCCGGTACGGCGAGGCGTTCGGAATCAGCAAGGCCTCAGCACCGGCGGCCTTGGCCCGCGCGGCAGGCCCGGGCGCCCAGGCATCCTCGCAGATCAGCACGCCAAAGCGGCACCCGTCGACGTCAACGACCAGGGGTTCCTCGCCAGCTGTGAAGTAGCGCGCTTCATCGAAGACCGCATAGTTCGGCAACAGCTGCTTGAAGTAACGCCCCACAACCACGCCGTCGCGCGCCCAGGTCACTGCGTTGTAGCGATCACCGCCGACCATCCAGGGGTGACCGATGACAACATCGATGCCAGCGACCGCTTTCACGAGCGCATCGAGGGCTTCGTGCGCCTGCCGCATGAAGCCGGGACGCAGCAATAGGTCCTCCGGCGGGTAGCCGGTCAGGGTGAGCTCTGGAAACAGAACGACCCGGGCCGCGCCGGCCCGGGCCGCTTCGATACTGTCCCTGGCCTTGCGCAGGTTGCCGGGAATATCCCCGACCAGAAAATCCTGCTGTGCCAGCGCGAGGCGAATCACGGTGTGGTTCGCCCTACTCCGCCCGCGCCCTGCCAGGCCCGGGGTCAGGCGAGGCGCTCGCTGATGGCCCTGCCCAGATCGGCCGGGGAGTTCACGGTGGTGACGCCCGCTTCCTGGAGCGCGGCAAACTTCGCTTCCGCCGTGCCCTTGCCACCGGCAATGATGGCGCCCGCGTGGCCCATGCGTTTGCCCGGCGGTGCGGTCACACCGGCGATGTACGCCACCACCGGTTTAGTGACGTGATCGGCAATGAACTCGGCCGCCTCTTCTTCCGCTGTCCCGCCAATCTCGCCGACCATGATGATGCCTTCGGTGGCCGGATCGTCCTGGAACAAGCGCAGCACGTCGATAAAGTTGGTGCCGTTGATCGGGTCACCGCCAATGCCCACGCAGGTGGTCTGACCCAGGCCAGCCTGGGTGGTCTGATACACGGCCTCGTAGGTCAGGGTTCCGCTGCGTGACACGACGCCGACCCGGCCCGGTGCATGAATGAAGCCGGGCATGATGCCGATCTTGCATTCGCCCGGCGTGATCACGCCCGGGCAGTTCGGTCCGACCAGGCGGCAGGTATCCAGTGTGTCCAGCACCGCACGCACCCGCATCATGTCTTGTACCGGAATGCCCTCGGTTATGGCGACGATCAGCTCGATGCCCGCGTCCGCCGCTTCGAGGATCGCATCACCGGCGAAGGGCGGCGGCACGTAAATCACGGAAGCGTTCGCCCCCGTCTCAGCCACCGCATCGGAGACGGTGTCGAACACTGGCAGGTCGAGGTGTGTCTGGCCACCCTTACCCGGGGTGACACCGGCAACCATTTGCGTGCCGTAGTCGATGGCCTGTTCCGTATGAAAAGTCCCCTGCTGCCCGGTCAGGCCCTGGCACAGCACCTTGGTGTTTTTGTCGACGAGAATGCTCATGCGACGGCTTCTCCTTTGGCAGCGGCCACGGCTTTCTGGGCGGCGTCGTTCAGGTCGTCCGCGGCAATCACCGCGAGATCGGATTCGGACAGCATGGCGCGGCCCTGGTCCGCGTTGGTACCCTGCAGGCGCACAATCACCGGCACCTGCACGCCAACCTCCTGCACCGCCTGGAGGATGCCCTCTGCAATCAGATTGCAGCGGACGATGCCGCCGAAAATATTGACCAGGATGGCTTCGACATTGTCACCGGACAGAATCAGGTTGAAGGCCGCCGCCACGCGGGCTGCATCTGCGGTGCCGCCAACGTCGAGAAAGTTCGCCGGCTCGCCGCCATTCAGTTTGATAACGTCCATGGTGGCCATGGCCAGGCCCGCACCGTTCACCATGCAGGCAATGTTGCCGTCCAGGGTCACGTAGTTCAGGTCGTGCTCGCTGGCGGCGACCTCGGTCGGGTCTTCCTGCCGGTGGTCGCGCATGGCGGCCAGGTCCGGGTGACGGAAGAGCGCGCTTTCGTCCGCATTGATCTTGGCATCGAGCGCGACAAGGTCGTCGTTCCCGTCGATGATCAGCGGGTTAACCTCCACCAAGCTCAGGTCTTTGTCCTTAAACAGGCGGTAGAGGCTGGCCATGATCTTCGTCAGCTGCTTGGCGTGCTTGGCGGACAGTCCCATCCCAAAGGCCATCTTGCGGCCGTGGTAGGGCAGAAAGCCCGAGGTGTTGTCGATCGTCACGTTGACGATCTTTTCCGGCGACTCCTCGGCCACCTGTTCGATGTCCACGCCGCCAGCAGCGGAACCCATGAAGGTAACGCAGCGGTTGCCGCGATCTACGAGCACGGACAGGTAAAGCTCGCTCTCGATGTCCGTGGCCTCGGCGATGAGCACACTGTCCACCGGCAGTGCCAGTCCGGCCGTCTGGTAGGTCTCGATGGTCATGGTCAGCATGCGCTCGGCTTCAGCGCGCACGTCCTCGAGGCTGCGAACCAGCTTGACGCCGCCGGCCTTACCCCGGCCACCAGCGTGAACCTGTGCCTTGACCACCCACATTTCGCCGCCGAGCTGCTCCGCCGCCGCAACGGCCTCGTCAGCGTTTGTGGCGTTAATGCCGGCGGGCACGGGAATGCCATAGTCGGCGAAGAGCTCCTTCGCCTGATACTCGTGAAAATTCATCGGGTCTCCTCAGATATCCCGGGGGCACCCCGCGGGCACCCTCACCGGCCGCACTCGTAAGGCAACGGCCGGTTGCTTGAAACCGGTCGCCCGGAACGCATTCCGGGCGTCGAAACGGGGCCGTATTTTCTCCTCTTTTCAGGCCCAACGCAAAGACCTCGTTCATCGCTTGCCTGTCGTCGATTACTGAGAGAACCCTCATGAAGTTCAGGGGCAGGAGGCACCCGCCATCCCCCCGTTTGGGAAACGCCGTGAATACGTCCCTGTAGGCTTCGGTCGCGCCTCAGCCCAGGCTGCTCTCTCGACCGCTGCGCGGTCTCACCT
>JBCDHO010000199.1:0-5586 GCA_038749855.1 Pseudomonadota bacterium | reverse complement strand
TTCAGCTTGCGCAGGTGCGCGGGAAGAATCAGCAGCGACTCGATCAGTGAAAAGGCCAGGGCCAGCACGACCACCCAGGTGATGTGCCGCGTGAATTCGCTGGTGGAACCCGGCAGGAACAGCCAGGGGAGGAAGGCGATCACGGTGGTCAGTACCGCGAAGATGACCGGCTTGGCCACGAGCTGGGCACCGGCCATGGCAGCTGGCGGCCCGCCGCCGATACGGTGTGATTCGGCGTGCACGCCTTCGCCGACAACAATGGCGTCATCGACCACAATGCCAAGCACCAGCAGGAACGCGAAGGTGGAAATCATGTTCAGGCTGACGTCAACGTGCGGCAGGAACACGAAGGCGCCGGCATAGGCGGTCGCAATGCCCACGGCCACCCAGAAGGCGACGATGGGCCGCAGGGTCAGGGCCAGCACACCGAGCACCAGCAGCAGACCCAGCACAGCGGAGCTTCCAATCGTGGCCATGCGGCCACGGAAATCGTCCGCTGCATCGGTCCAGAGCGTCAACACGGCGCCTGGGGGCAAGGTGGCCTGACGCTGGGCGATCCATTCGCGAATCGAGTCCGAGGCCTTGATGATGTCCATGTTCTCCGTGGTCATCACCTGGAGCAGCACGGCGGGTTCGCCGTTCAGCGTGGCGAGGATCGGGTTGTCCTCGAAGCCGTCCACCACGGTAGCCACATCGCCAACACGGATCACACCGCCGTCGGCCGTCTGGCGCACCACAATTTCCGAAAACTCCGCTTGCGTGTCCGCCTGGCTGCGCACGGATAGCTGGTAGGTCCCCACTTCCGTGCGCACGGAACCGGAAGACTGGTTGATCGAGTGGTTGCGGATCGCGTCCGCCACCTCGTTAAAGCTCATGTTGTAGCGGCGCAGCTGGGTTTCGCTCACCTGGATGGAGACTTCTTCACTGCGAATGCCGAACAGTTCAACAATGTTGACGCCCGGCAGAACGGCCGCTTCGCGACGGAGCTGCTCCGAGAGGCGTTTGAGCTCTCGCTCATCCAGCTCGCCACTGATGGCCACTCGGATGAATTCCTGGCGATTCACCCACTGGCGAACCTGGGGCGGCTCGATGTCTCGTGGGAAGGAGGAAATGGAGTCGACGCGAATCTTCACGTCGTTCATGAACTGGGTGAAGTTCGTGTTCTGATCGCCCAGAATGTAGACCCCGCCGAAGCCTTCACCAGCGCTGGAGCGCACCCAGACGATGTTGTCCAGGTCGGTGACCGATTCCTCGATGCGCGAGATGATCTGCTCTTCGACTTCGACGGGTCCTGCGCCAGGCCAGCTCACTTCGATGGACAGGCCGGGAAAGCGGACCTGCGGGTCGATTTCCCGCTCCATTTGCGAGTAACCGAAGTAGCCGGCGACGATGATGCCAATCATCAGCAGGTTGGCAGCAACCGGGTTCCGCACCCACCATTCAATCAAACCATTCATGGCTTATCTCCCTCTAATTGGTCGCGAACGGTGGGTTCAGCTGTTTTGGGCGGTGCGAAAAAGCGGCTCCACTTCCATGCCGTCTACGGCATTGGGAAGCGTTGAGGTCACTACTTGCTCGCCCGGAGAGACACCCTCGGCGATGAGCACCCGGTCTTCGGAGGTGGAGATCACCTGCACGGTGCGAATCTCCAAACGGTTCTCCGCGTTGATCACATACACCTTGTCTTCATTGCGCAGCGCGAGGCGCGGCATGACAATCGCGTCCAGGCCCTCAACACCCGCGATCTGCGCGTCTACGAACAGGCCCACGGCCATGGGCATACCGCGGTCGGCGCCGGCACCGTAAGGGTCTTTAACTTCAGCCGTCGCGTAGATCAGGCGGGTTTCCTGGTCGACGGAACCACTGATGCGCACGATGCTTCCCGTCCACTCATGGCGACGATTGCCGAGCATGGTGGAGAAATTGACCTTGGGCGCCATGTCGCTGTTGGGCGCTGCATAGCCCAGGGGCAGGTTCAGCTCCATGAGCTGGACGTCGGTCAGGGGCAAGCGCACCTCGACCGTGTCCGTAGCAAACACCGTACCCAGGCCGCCGCCATCCGGAGAAACGTACTGGCCAATGCCCACGTCGCGGTTAACCACCCGGCCATCGAAGGGCAGGCGAATTTCCGTGCGCTCGAGGTTGAGCTTGGCCTGGCGCAGTTCAGCCTGAGCCGACCGCAGTGCGGCCTCCGCCTCGGCGACCTGCGTGAGGTTCAGCGAGAAAGCCGTCGGCTCCTCACCGGGCGTGCGCTTGTTGGCCCACTCCGCTTCCTTAATGTCTTTCGTGGCCAGCTGGCGCTCAAGCTCCGTTTGTGCGCTGGCGACACCGGCCTCGGCCCGCGCAAGCGCCAGCCGATAGTCGGCGTCATCGATTCGCATCAGCAGGTCTCCGGCGCGGAACTCCCCACCGTCGTTGAAGTTGTCTGACATCTCGACGACACGGCCGCGAACCTGGGGCACCAGTCGAATCTGGGTCTTGGGACGAACTTCTCCCTGGGTTTGCACATCGACTTTCACGAACTCTGAGCGCGCCTCATCCACATAGAGGGACACGAGGCGGGTTTCTTCTTCACTTTTTTCCGGTTCCGGCTTGGCGACGGCCAGGCCCTTGACGATCAGAACACCGCACAGGAGAACGGCGATCGGTGCAGACACTTTCAGAAGCTTTTTCACGACAGACCTCATGTGACTCATCTCCGGGCCTTAGGCCCTGTTTTTTCCAGGTGAGCGACAGCGCACGCGCTGCGCTCCACAGCACTGATTTCCGCAACCTGTTTAGGCCCGTGCTTTCTGATTTATTTGGCCCGCTTTCTGGTGAGCGGGATGGCATCGGGCAGCGTCATAAGACCACAACCGCCCTGCCAGCACATGGGCCGGAAGTCAGGGACACGATCTGGCGCGATAAAACGAGTGAACGCGGAAGGTGTTAACGTGCTTTTCCGCTTCGCCAGGCCGCTTTCTGGCCTCCTTGAACCCTTTGACGACCCGAGCGTCCAAAAAGTTACACCCCGGAATGAAGAAATAATGACCTCGCCCTTTCCGCGGGGTAACGTAACGATCATGGAGGGTCATGAAGGGGAAACGGGCTCGGTGGCTGTTCGCGGCCTGATCAGGGGCTTTGCGCCCGCATTACTGTCGCTGTCGCTGGCCCTGGCGACGGCGCCGATCCTGTTCGCCCAGGAACCGCCCGAACCGGAGGACCCGGACTTTGTGGGCGCACCCGATCCCCTCGACGAGGTGCCCGAGACAGAGGCAGAGGCCCTCGACCGGGTGCTGCAACCGTTTACCGAGATACCGGGCCCCAAAGAACCCCCTATGGATGTGTTCGCGGACGGTTGTGACGGCAACTACGAGTCCCCCAACTGGCAGGAAGACACACAGGAGTTTTTCCGCGACATCAGCTGCCACACCTTCCGCTGGGCCGATGGCCTGTTCGGCGACGAAGTCGACTACCCCGAGGAAGCAGTCAACGGCCTGACCGTGCTGGGCCTGTCCTGGAATGAATACGAAGGCTGGGATACGCGCACGCGCTTCCGGGTCCGCGCACCGCTGCCCAACATGGACAACCGCTTTGACGTCATCCTCGGCCGCGGGGACGAAGACGCCTTTATCTCGGATACGCAGGCCCAGGATTCGGTGTTCTACAACCCGGGCGTGATCGACCGTGGCGGTGACGATTCCCTGCTCCTGGGCCTCGGCGGGCGCCGCCGGGGCGCAGACCGCAAGGGCTGGGACTGGTCCCTGGGCGCACGCCTCCGTGCACCGCCCGTGCCCTACGTCCGGCTGCGCTACTACTGGTTCCACATTTTTAGCCCGGAGACAGACCTGCGCTTTCGCCAGACCTTTTTCTGGCGCAGTGACGATGGGTTTGGTACCACGACCCGTGGCGACCTCTCGCACGCCTTCCGGCCCCAGGACGTCATGCGCTGGGAGGCGGTTGCAACGCTCAACGAGGTAAGCCCCGGGGTGGAGTGGTACGTGGGCCAGACCTGGTTCCACCTGATGCGGGACCGCCGCGCCTTTTCCGTGCTCGCCTTTGCGAACGGTGAAACCGATGGCGTCGGTGTGCGCGAAGCAGGCTTTAACTTTATCTTCCGGCAGCCCTTCACACGCGACTGGATCTGGCTGTCCTATGGCCCCAGCGCGACCTGGCCCCGCTTCTTCCCCGAAGACGAGCGCGAGCTCTCCCTGGGTTTCTCAGTGCAACTGGAAATGGAATTCGGCAACTGGGTCTATCGTTGATCTCCGGGTAGCGCACACCTTCCCCACCCGCTTGTATGGGTTTTCTTGGCGCGCCTCGGGTCATTGCTGCTATTTCCGCCAAGCGCTTAAGCAGTAATCTATATATTTATTTCCCTTATCCCATTGTTTTTTATTGCATATAAACTTTTGCTTGTAATTTTTCTATAAGTCTATAGACTGCGCGCCTGATTTAAGCCCCAGGCGCATCATGCAGAACCCGGAGTCCCCCAAGTACCAGCAGCAAAAGCGCTCCGCGATCCGTGCGGCGGCGGCTGTGTTTGCACGCAAGGGCTTCCACGGCGCGAGCACCACGGACATCGCGACGGAGCTCGGTATCAAGCAGGGCAGCCTGTACTACTACTTCAAGTCCAAGGAGGAGGCGCTCGCGGAAGTGTGCCTCTACGGCATCCGGGACTATGTGCAGCGCATGGAGGAAATCGCGCGCAGCGAGCAACCCTTCGAGGCGCGGCTCCTGGCTACGGTGACCTCACACCTGTCGAGCTACCGCGAGAAGAACGAGGCCCTGAAGGTGCACAACGACGAGCGGCTTTACCTGCCCGAGATCAAGCGCATCAAGCTCAAGCAGCTGGGCAGCCAGTACCGGGAACGGCTCGAAGGCATCTTTGAAGACGCCGTGGCTTCCGGCGCACTGCGCGAAGGCATGGACTGCCACTTCGCCGCCCAGTCCGTGATCGGCATGTGCAACGCCTGGGGCGAGCTGATCGTTCGGGATCCGGAGCTCGACGTGTTCGACGTCATCCGCAAGGTCACGGACTTGCTGCTGAACGGCTTCACGCCGGCCAGCGCGCCAGACTCGCAGACAAGCTGAACAGGCTAAACAGGCCACCAGAACAAGAAACTGAACAAAAACCCAGATCCATCAAAACCGAAACCAATGTTGACGAAAACAAGGAACACCACCATGGGTGCATTCAAGGAGCCGCACGGCGGCGAACTCAAGAACCTCTACCTCGACGCCGAGGCGGCGGAACAGGAAAAGGCCCGGGCCAAGGACTACGCCTCCTGGGACCTGACGCAACGCCAGCTGTGCGACATCGACCTGCTGCTGAACGGCGCCTTTTCACCGCTCGAGGGCTTCCTGGGTCGCGCGGACTACGACAGCGTGTGCACCGACATGCGCCTGGCCAGTGGCGTGCTGTGGCCGATGCCGATCACGCTGGATGTCAACGAAGCCTTCGCGGAAGGGCTCGAGGCCGGCCAGACCATCGCTTTGCGCGATCCGGAAGGCGTGCTGATTGCCACCCTGAAAATCAGCGATGTCTGGCAGCCGAACAAGGATGTCGAGGCAGAGCAGGTGTTTGGCACCACCGACGACACGCAC
>JBCDHO010000198.1:0-5591 GCA_038749855.1 Pseudomonadota bacterium | reverse complement strand
TGACGTCCCAACCGCACCGCCGCCCACAACCAAAGCTCTCACATGCGTTTTCATGTCTCGATCCCTTTTGCTCCACGCCCGTTTTACCGGACCATGACCAATGCCCTGCCCGCCTGCCGACGGCTGACCTGCAAAAAACGACGCGCCGCAGGCTTCCAAGTCGGCCGAAAAGACACCACCTAACTCCTCATGAACGTTGAACTCGATCAGCTCGCGTCCCTGGCCGGGGCGGGCGGGCTTCTGACCGGCACCGATGTGAGCGGCCGGGCGGCTGGCATCTGGGACCCTTCTCCGATCCAGGCGGACGCCATCATTCGACCCAGGTCCACGGAACAGGTCAGCGCCATCCTCGCGCTGTGCCACCAGGCGGGGCAGAGCGTCGTCACCCACGGTGGACTGACGGGGCTCGTCCAGGGCGCGCAGACCGAGGCCGGTGATCTCGTGCTGTCCACGGAGCGCATGAACGCCATCGAGGACGTCGATGTGGCCGGCCGTACCATGACCGTCCAGGCGGGGGTGACCCTCCAGGCGGCCCAGGAAGCCGCCGAGGCGGTCGGTCTGCAGCTGGCCCTGGATCTTGGAGCCCGGGGCAGCTGCACCATCGGCGGCAACCTGGCGACAAACGCCGGGGGTAACCGCGTGATTCGCTACGGCATGGCCCGGGACCAGGTGTTGGGTCTGGAAGCGGTGCTGGCTGACGGAACGGTGCTGTCCTCCATGAACCACATGCTCAAGAACAATGCGGCACTCGACCTCAAACAGCTGTTCATCGGCTCGGAGGGAACGCTGGGCATCATTACCCGTGCCGTGCTGCGCTTACGGGAGTTGCCGTCCAGCCGTTGCACCGCGCTGCTGGCGCTCGACTCCCTGGACCAGGTGATCGCCTTGCTCAAGCACTGTGACGCGGGGCTGGGCGGAACGCTGAGCGCCTTCGAGGTCATGTGGCAGGATTTCTATCGCCTGGTGACGGGGCCGCTGGCCGATCGCTCACCACCGCTGGAAGACACCTACGGCTACTACGTGCTGGTGGAATCCCTGGGTGGTGACGAGGCCCAGGACCAGGAACGCTTTGAGGCCATCCTCGGGGAGGCCATGGAAGCCGGCCTGGTCAGGGACGCTATCGTGGCCGCCTCGGGCCGAGAGCGGGAGGCGCTCTGGGCCCTGCGAGACGATGTCGAGCTCACCAATGGCCATGGGCCGTCCTTCACCTTCGACGTCAGCCTGCGGGTCACCGACATGGCGGACTACCTGGCGAAGGTGCGGACGGGTATTCACGCCGCCTTTCCGGAGAACCACACCTGGGTGTTTGGGCACCTGGGCGATGGCAATCTGCACATTGTCGTGGCCGTGGGTGACAAGTCGCCGGAATCAAGACGGTTGGTGGAGCAGGCGGTCTACACGCCGTTGGGCGCAATCGGGGGATCCGTTTCCGGAGAACACGGCATCGGGCTGGAGAAGAAGCCCTGGCTGCACCTCAGCCGAAGCGCCGAGGAAATTGAGACGCTGAAACGACTGAAGGCGACCTTCGATCCGCGGGGAATTCTTAACCCCGGTAAGGTCATCTGACTGCAACACCAACCCGTGAGCGTGTGCTGACCTCGGGCCAATCCTCAAAACCGTTGCTTTGAACTCAGGCAGTCGCGGTGTTCACTTCAGCCGTCGCGGATTCCAGGGCCTCGGAGGCTTCCAGCCAGGCCCACTCCGCACTGTCGACGGCCTCTTTGAGTTCAGCCTGTTGCGAGAGCAGTTCGTCGAGGCGCTTGCGATCTCCTTCCGGACCATAAAGGGCCTCATCGGCGAGGTCCGCTTCTACCGCGTCCAGGGCAGCCCGGTCCTTTGCCAGCGCCTGCTCGATACGCTGTACCTTTCGCTCCAGGGGCCGTAAGCGTGCCCGGCGCTCAGCGTCCTGTCGGCGCTGGGCCTTGCGCTGCTCTCGTCCGTGGGCGACCGGTTTGGCCGCGTCTGCTCCATGGTCTCCGGTGCCCTCCGCGGCCTTTTCCCGGGCCCGTAGCCAGGCGGGATAGTGGTCAATATCCTCGTCGAAGTGTTCCAGCTGACCGTCATGGACGATGTAGAGGTCCTCGCAGACGCTGCGCAGGAGGTGCCGGTCGTGGGCGATCACCACCAGCGCACCGCCGTAGTCCATGAGCGCCATGCTCAGGGCCTGGCGCATGTCCAGGTCCAGGTGGTTGGTGGGTTCATCGAGGAGCAGCAGATTGGGGCGCTGCAGCACGAGCAGGGCGAGCACCAGGCGGGCCTTCTCGCCGCCGGAAAAGGGCGCCACGGGCTCGTCGACACGCTCGCCCTGGAAGCCGAAGCGGCCCAGGAAATTGCGCGCCTCCTGTTCCGTGAGCGTGTCGTCGGTGCGTGCCACGTGCCAGCGCGGGCTCTCGAGCTCATTGAGCTGGTCCAGCTGGTGCTGGGCGAAGTAGCCCAGCCGGGTGTGCTTGTGCACATTGCGCTCTCCCGCCAGCAGGGTGCTGCCGTCGGCCAGCGCCTTGACCAGCGTGGATTTCCCGGCGCCGTTGACGCCCAGCAGGCCAATGCGGTCGCCTTCCTGGACCTGCAGGCGAACGCCGCCGAGTACGTCCTGCTCGTAGCCCAGCCGCGCCCGGTCAAGCGTCACCAGCTGAGCCGGCTGCCGCTCCGGGTCGCGAAACTGGAAGTGAAACTCTGAATCCACGTGGGCCGGCGCAATGCGCTCCATGCGCTCGAGCATCTTGAGGCGGCTCTGGGCCTGGCGAGCCTTCGTGGCCTTGTAGCGGAAGCGTTCCACGTAGCGCTGAATGTGGGCGATCTCCTTCTGCTGGCGGCTGAACAGGGCCTGCTGCAGCGCGAGCCGCTCGGCCCGCGCATTTTCAAACTGGCTGTAGTTGCCCGTGTAGGCCGTGACCCGACCCTGGTCGATGTGTGCGACGTGGGTGCACAGGCCGTCCAGGAAATCGCGATCGTGGGAAATGATCATGGCGATGCCGTCGTAGCGTTTCAGCCAGCGTTCCAGCCACAGGATGGCCGGAAGATCGAGGTGGTTCGTGGGCTCGTCGAGCAGTAGCACATCCGAGCGGCACATGAGCGCCTGGGCCAGGTTGAGCCGCATGCGCCAGCCACCGGAGAAACTGTCGACGGGCCGCTCTGCATCGCCGGGGCCGAAACCCAAGCCGTAGAGCAGCTTGCCGGCGCGGGTGGTGGCGGTGAAGCCGTCGATTTCCTCGAGGCGCTCGAGCAGGGGTTGCAGGGCCTCGGTCTTGCCTTCCGCCCCGAGCTGCGCTTGCTCATCGAGAATGCTGCGGAGCTCCGGGTCGCCATCCAGGACCGTGTCCATGGCGGAGCGTGCGGAGGAGGGCGTCTCCTGGCGAACGCTGGCGATGACCGTGCCGCGTGGCACCTGTACCTCCCCCCGGTCGCTTTCCAGCTCTCCCCGCAGTAGGGCAAAGAGCGAAGACTTACCCGTGCCATTGCGTCCGACCACGCCGAGCCGCTGCCCGCGATGAACCTGCAGCGAGGCCTCTTCGAACAACAGGTGACGGCCCCGGCGAAGGGCGACGCTGGCAAGTGAAATCATCGCGGTGGAGACGGGAAATGGGGCGCCATTGTATCCTGTGGACGTCGAAGGCTGCGGCGAGACACGGCCAGCGGCCCACAAACACCGAACTAAGCCCTTAGCAGCGAAGCAACCCACAAACAGCGAAGCCACCTGGAAGCAGCGAAGCTGGCCACAATAAGCAAGGTGAACTCCACGTCCTTATGAGCGCGAGATGAGAACAGAGCACATCTTTCTGCTTGCCGTACTGGTGACGGGCGTCCTGCTCTACCAGCGTTGGGGCGAGGCGCCGATCGAGCATGGGCCCGGCGTGCTGGTGGCTGAGGATCCGATCCAGGAAACGGTCGGTGCCTCCGAGTTTCAGTATGATGACTACACCATGACCCGCCGTGCGCGTTTCGAACTGCGGGCCCGGGTCCTGTCACGCCGTGACTATCGCTTCGATGCCGGCGCTGACCTCGTACCTGTGGATCTGGCGCTGGGCTGGGGGCCCATGTCTGATCAGGCCATCCTCGACCGGATCAGCGTGAGCCAGTCCGGGCGCTGGTTCCACCTGCGCTGGGACCACCCCGGTCCGTTGTCAGACGACGTGGCCATGCGCCACAGCGGCAATATGCACATCATTCCCGGTAACCCCACGGTGGAGGACCAGCTCACACAAGTCCGTGAGGGTCACGTCGTATGGCTGTCCGGGCACCTGGTCGATGCGCGGCGTGCTGATGGTTACCACTGGAACACATCGCTCTCTCGCACGGACACGGGCGGCGGCTCCTGCGAGCTGTTCTACGTAGAGCGCGCGCTGGTGGAGCGAATCGGGGAGGGATCCTGACGGTGCGCCTCGACGAGCGGCTTTGTGCGTCTGTGACTGACGGCTGTTCGCCTCAGCGTTCCGCGCGACACAGTGGATGGTTCGGATACTCCGAAACCCGGTAGGACCAGTAAAAGCCGCCACCGCTGGGCGCGGGGACGAGCCTGAGCTCGAAGCGAACCAGCGTGTTGCCGTGGCAGTAGCGCTGCTCTGCCGCCTCGGCGGTCTCGGACTGTAGGGCCAGCAGGCTGATGAGCGATGCCAGGGCCATGGCTCGGTACGTGTGCTTGCGTTGCATAGTTTCCCCCTGCGAAGGTTAATGTCGGGGGAGGTGTAGTGGTCGGCGGCAAGGCGTCGGACCGTCTCAAGCCAGCCTAGCGGGCCTCGCCGTCAGGTTCTGTCGGCGGCTTCCTTTGCTGGTGTAGGCAGCTGGCGAACCGAGCCCCAGGCAAAACACCCGTTTCCTAAGCCAAAAGCGATATGCTGCGGCTTGAACCGATCGGACCAGCGCCCTTTTTTCATGAAGCAACCACTGAAGACTTTGGCCCTGGGCGCAGCGCTCGCAGGGATGCTGTGTCTTGCCATTGCGGCCCGTGCAAGCGCGGAGCCGAGAGAGATCGTAATCCTCCATACGAACGACATCGAAAGCGTCTATGAACCAATCCAGTCTGACTGGCGCCCCGATATGGACTTCATAGGTGGCATACCCCACTTGGCAACGCTGATCCGTCAGATCAGGGCCAATGAGCCCTTGAGTTTCCTGATGGATTCGGGGGACATATATACAGGAGCTCTGTCAAAAAAAACGATCGGAAAACTGCCCTTTGACCTGTACAGCGCCATGGGTTACGACGTCATGACGCTGGGCAACCATGAGTTCGAATACGGCTGGGAGTCACTGGTGGAAACCATGCCGCGCGCCCGCTTTCCGGTGCTCAATGCCAATATCGTTTATGAAGCGTCCGGTGTCTTGTTCGCCCGGCCCTACGCGATACTTCAGCGGGGAGATGTGAAAATCGGCGTTGTCGGCGTTATGGGCATGGATGCCTTCTACAACACCACGGCCTCCTTCCAGCGCGTTGGTTTGACCATTAAGGATCCGACGGAGACGGCGCAGTATTGGGTCGATCACATTCGCGACGATGTACACATGGTGGTGGTGCTCACGCATCAGAACCGTACGGCCCCCATGCAAAGCAACAAAGAGCGCGACTCCTCGGTGCAGCGGGGCTTTGATGAAGA
>JBCDHO010000197.1:0-5597 GCA_038749855.1 Pseudomonadota bacterium | reverse complement strand
CACCGGCATCCGCCGCAGCACCTGGAAACGCAACGTGGTCGCACTCGGTCTGGCTGCCGGCTTCATGGAGCCGCTGGAATCCACCAGCATCCACCTGATCCAGACGGGCATCGCGCGCCTCATGACGCTGTTCCCCAACCGCGCCTTCGACGCCGCTGACATCGCCGAGTACAACCGGGCCACGCGGCAGGAGTATGAGTACGTCCGGGACTTCCTCGTGCTGCACTACCGCCAGACCGAGCGCGAGGACACACCCTTCTGGCAGCACTGCCAGCAACTGCCCATGAGCGAGCATCTGCAGCGCAAGCTCGACCTCTTTGCCGCCAACGGCCGGATCGTCCGGGAAAAGGAAGAGCTGTTCAGCGAAACAAGCTGGCTGGCCGTGCTGCACGGCCAGGGCATTCGGCCTCGGGGGCACCACCCGATCGTCGCCGCACTCGGCGACGGGGAAATCCATCGTCGCCTTGAACAGATTAGTCAGGTTGTGGCCACCTCCCGCGGCTACATGCCCCGGCACGTGGACTTCATCGCGAAGCATTGCCAGGCGGAACCGGCATGAGCGACCTGGCCAGCAAAAGCACGGGCAGCACCGTCGCCGCCGGCGCTCCCGCAACCTCGGGCACCTCGGGCGCACCAGCGGCTGCGGGCGCACGGCAGGCACGCCTGCGCTGGCGCGAAAAGCTTGGCTACGGCTTCGGCGACCTGGGCTTTAACCTCTACTGGACCACCATCGCCTCCTTCCTCGCGGCCTTTTACACGGACGTGTTCGGCATCTCGGCGGCCGCCGCGGGCACCATGCTGTTCATCACCAAGATCGTTGACGCCTTTACGGACCCGCTCATGGGCGCCGTGGCCGACCGGACCCGAACGCGCTGGGGCAAATTCCGCCCTTACCTGGTCTTCGCCGGTCTGCCCATGGCCGGTGCTGCGGTGCTGACCTTCACGACGCCGGATCTGGACGAGGGCGGCAAGCTCATCTGGGCCTATGCCACCTACACGTTGATGATGCTGGGCTACACGATCCTGAGCACGCCCTATTCGGCCCTGTCCGGTGTCCTCACCGCCAATACGCAGGAACGCACCACCCTGGTCAGTGCCCGCTTTTTCTTTGCCTTTACCGGCGGCGCCCTGGTCAACAAGTTCACGCTGCCCCTGGTGGCCACGCTGGGCGCCGGCGACGATGTCCGCGGCTGGCAGTTGACCATGGCGCTCTACGGCCTGCTCGCCGCAGTGATTTTTGCCGTCACCTTCCTGGCCACCCGTGAGCGGATTCAGCCGCCGCCGCGGCAGCAGAGCAACCCCCTCTCGGACCTCCGGGACCTGGCGGGCAACGGACCCTGGCTGGTGCTGTTTATCCTGGCCATGGTGATCATGCTCACGATCACCATGCGCGGCGGCTCGGCCTACTACTACTTCCACTACTACGTGGAGCGGCCGGACCTGCTGCCCGACTACCTGCTGTGGCAGATGATCGCCTACGCCGCCGGCGCCATCCTGGCCCCGGTGATGACCCGCTATGTCGACAAGGCGCGACTGCTGATGATCCTCATGAGCATCGTGGGTGTGCTGTCGATTGCCTTCTATTTCGTGCCCCGGGACATGATCTGGATGATGTTCACGCTGAACATCCTGATCAGCCTGGCCCTCGGACCCAAGTCGCCGCTGACCTGGTCCATGTACGCCGACACGGCGGACTACAACGAATGGAAAACCGGCCGGCGCGCGACCGCCATGACCTTTTCCGCAGCGACCTTTGCCCAGAAGCTGGGCGGCTCGCTGGGCTCTGCGGGCATGCTGTGGGTGCTCGCTGGCATTGGCTATGCGGCCAACCAGGCACAAAGCGGCGCCTCCCAGACCGGTATCGCCCTGCTGCAGACCGCAATCCCCGGCGCCTTTGCGCTGCTGGCCGTCGGCGTTACCGCGTTCTATCGTCTGTCAGGGAGCGATCTCGAACGGGTCCAGGCGGACCTTGAAGCGCGCGATCGCGCCCCGGAGTCTGCGCCATGATCGGCAACGCGCCCGCTCAGCTGCTGACCCGGGAAGCCGATGGCGCACGCCTGGTGCTGCACAGCCCGACCGCTTCGCCTCGCGCCAGCGCGTTTCTCTGGAACCGCCGCATGTTGCTCCAGGTGAACTGCCGTGGCTACGTGACCGCCCAGTTCCTGCAGCCCGAGCCATCAAAGTATAGCCACGCACCGTTCCTGGAAGCGCAGACCTTCATGCAGCCGGAGCAGCCGCACTATGCCCACCACCCGGGACGCTACATGCTGTTTCGCGATGAGGAAACGGGCGCGCGCTGGTCCCTGCCCCATGAACCCCTGCGCCGGCTCGTCGAGGATTTTCGCTTTTCCGTGGAGCCCGAAGCCGTCAGCTGGCAGGGCCGCGAGCAGCAGCTGACCATGAACCTGCAGCTGGAACTGGCTGCCGACGAGGTGCTGGAACTGTGGAGCCTGTCGCTCGAAAATCGGGGCGACGCGCTGCGCTCACTCAGCATCTACCCCTGTTTCAGCATCGGTTACATGAGCTGGATGAATCAGTCTGCGGCCTTCGATGCGGGACGGGGCGCCCTGATCGCCCGTTCCGTCACCCCCTACCAGAAGCTCGAGGCCCTCGAGCGGGTACTGGCGCGCAAGGACCTTACCTTTCTCGCCCCCGAACGCGCCCCCGATGGCTGGGACGCGTCCCTTGAGGCCTTCGAAGGCGAAGGGGGCTGGCACGCGCCCAGCGCCCTCGACCGGGACACGCTGTCGGGCAGCACCGCCTGCTACGAGACGCCCCTCGCCGCCCTCCAGTACCGCATCACCCTGCCCCCGGGCGGAACAGAACAGTTTCGTTTTCTCTTCGGACCGGCCCAGGACGAGGCGCAGATCGACGCCCTGAAGTCCCGCTGGTTCAGCGGTGAACGCTTCAGCGACAACCGTCGCGATAATCGCGCATCCCTGGCCGAGGGCAAAGGGTGCCTGACCATCGAAACGCCCGACCGTGCCTTCGACGGCTTCGCCAATCACTGGCTCGATCGCCAGGTCTGGTATCACGGACAAACGCACCGGCTTACCACCGACCCGCAGACCCGGAACTTTCTCCAGGACGCCATGGGCATGGTGTACCTGGCGCCGGCGCACGCACGGGCGGCCCTGCTTCACGCCCTTGCCCAGCAACAGCCGGACGGGGGCATGCCCGAAGGCGTCCTGCTGGGGGAGCAGGCCGAGCTCAAATACATCAACCAGGTTCCCCACATGGACCACGCCAGCTGGCTGCCGGTCTGCCTGGACGCCTACCTCGACGAGACCGATGATCTGGCGCTGCTGGAGACGCCGGTCACGAGCCAGACGGACGGCCGGACCGAGACCGTCTTCGAGCGCATCGACCGGTCCCTCCAGTGGCTCCTGGACCACCGCGATGAGCGCGGTCTGAGCCTCGTCGCCCAGGGCGACTGGTGCGATCCTCTGAACATGGCGGGCCACAAGGGCGCCGGCGTCTCCACCTGGCTGACGCTCGCCACGCTCCATGCGGTTCAGAAGTGGATGACGGTGAGCCGCCGGCTGGGTCATGAGGACAGCGTGGCCGCCTGCGATGCGGCGGCGCGGGCGCTGGCGGATGCGATACAGACCCACTGCTGGGACGGGGAGTGGTTCTCCCGGGGTCTGACCGATGAGGGCCGCGCCTTCGGCGTTCGTTCCGATGAAGAAGGGCGGCTCTGGCTCAATCCCCAGAGCTGGGCCCTGATGACCGGCCTGGCCACCCCCGAACAGCAAGGGCAGCTCCTGGCGGCCATTGACCGTGAGCTCGCCACGCCCTGGGGGGCGCAGATGCTCGCGCCGGCCTTCACAGCGTTTCGGGATGACGTCGGGCGCATTACGCAGAAGTTTCCCGGCAGCGCCGAAAACGGATCCATCTACAACCACGCCTGTGCCTTCTATATCCACGCGCTCTATCGCTGTGGAGAACCCGAGCGCGCCTGGAAGGAGCTGCGAAAAATGCTCCCGGGGAACACGGACGAGGACCTGGTGCGCCGCGGTCAGCTGCCAGCCTTTGTGCCAAACTACTACCGCGGCGCCGTGGACCTTCATCCGCGCACCGCGGGTCGATCCAGCCAGCTCTTCAATACGGGCACCGCCAGCTGGCTGTATCGTATCCTGGTCGAGGATTTGTTCGGTCTGTGCGGCTGTGCCGAGGGGCTGCGGATCAATCCGTCCCTGCCCCAGGCCTGGCGCGAAGCACGCGTCGAGCGACGCTTCCGAGGCGCGGTGTTCGAGGTCCACTTCCAGCGCGATGCCAAGGTGATGCGGCAGGAAGTGCACCTGGAGGGTGCCTCCCTGGATCGGGCGGTGGTTACAGACTTTGAAGCAGGGCGCCGCTATCGAGTGGCAGTCATGCTGCCAGAGGGTTCATCTTGATTGCACCACAATTGATTGTCTGCATGGGCGTGAGCGGCACGGGCAAAACGACCCTGGCGCGCTCCCTGTCCAGCACACTCACCTGGCCCTACGTGGAGGCTGATGACTTTCACGATGGTCGGAACCGACAGCTGATGAGCCGCGGGATTCCGCTCGAAGACCAGCACCGGGAACCGTGGATGGCCGCCATCCGGAAGCACCTGGATGAGCTGTTTCACGGTGGAATTTCCTGCGTCCTTGCCCACTCTGGCCTGCGCCGTGCGCACCGTGAACAGCTGCGAGCCGGCGGTCACGAAACCCGATTCCTCGAGCTAGCCGGTCCCGCCGCGCTGATCGAACAGCGACTGGCCCACCGCGCCGGCCACTATATGCCCGCGAGCCTGCTCGACAGCCAGTTCGAAGCGCAGCAGGCCACGGACGGCGAAGCGGACGTTCATCGCCTGGACATCCAGCGGCCGGTGGATCACCTCGTGCGCGATTCGCTGGATGTGCTGGCGCCCTTTCTTGACGACGCCACAAGGTCATGAGCCGCCCATGCGCCCAGCCCCCCGGAGCCCGCTTTCAGCGCTTGTTGGCTTCGCCGGGACCGTTACAAGTACTGGTACTGCTATTGGGCACCACCGCGCTTTTTGCGGAACCGACGAAGGCCGACGAGGCGCCCCGGGCGATTCCACAGGCGCCCCTGGCCCCGGTGATCGATGGGGTCGCCGACGACCCCGCCTGGGGGCTCGCCGAATGGCGCGAGATGGACCAGCTGTGGCTCGGAAGCGCGCCGACGCCTGAGGATTTCAGTGGACGCTACAAGCTCGTCTGGACACCGGAGGGGCTCTGGCTCCTTGCCGAAATCACCGACGACATCCTCATGGACAGTCACCCGAATCCGCTGGAGCGGTACTGGGAAGACGACGCGCTGGAGATCTTTCTCGACGAGGACGCCAGCGGGGGTCAGCACCAGTACGATCACAATGCCTTTGCCCAGCACATCGCCCTGGACAACCAGTCCGTGGACTTTGCGCCCACGGCCACCGGTGGCGCACCGGCCCTGTTTCCGGACATGATTCGTTCCATTTGGCGCCGTGAGCTGAACGCGCCGCATATCGTGACCTGGGAGGTGGCCATCACCGTGTTTGGCGATGACTACCACCAGGATCCGGAGCGGCCGCCACCGATGCCCAGGACCCTGAGCGCCGGAAAGCGCAT
>JBCDHO010000196.1:0-5671 GCA_038749855.1 Pseudomonadota bacterium | reverse complement strand
GAACGGCCGACGCAGCGTCCAGCGATACAGATAACGCAACCCCAGCGTGATCAGCACCCCGATGACCGTGATCACCATCACGTAAAAGTGGTAGCGAGGGATGTCTGGGTTCAACTCGTGGCATTTTTGGCGGGCACCTCCGCTGCCGCCTGGGGTTGGATGCGCTGTCGAAGCTATATCTTCATGACCTATGTTGAAGATGAAAAGAGCTTTGGTGAATGGCTTGAGAAATTGGGGGATGCGGCAGAAATCTACGAGCGGACCGCCTACCTGTCGACCTTCACCAACTCCTGGACCATCATGGCGGCCTGGAGCGTGCTGTACTTCGGCATCAAGTATCACCAGGTATTCCAGGACGTTCGCGAGAGCGCACTGCGGTCCGCTGCGATGGCCCATGAGGCGCAGCTAAAGATGTTGCGTTACCAGCTGAATCCGCATTTCCTGTTCAATACCTTGAACGCCATATCCACGCTGGTTCTCGAACGCGATACGAAACTGGCCAACCGCATGGTTACAGAGCTGTCCCGGTTCCTGCGCTTCTCCCTGGACAACGACCCGCTTCAGAAGATCACCCTCGAGGAAGAACTGGAAGCCATCGGGCTGTACCTCGGGATTGAGAAAGTCCGATTCGAGGATCGCCTGCAGCTGGTGGAGGACATTGAAACCGAGGCGCGGCGAGCGCTAATTCCCAGCCTGCTGCTGCAACCGCTGGTGGAAAATGCGATCAAGTACGGGATCGCCCGCTCGGAGGCGGGTGGGACGCTGCGTATTTCTGCGCGGGTCTTTGCGGGAGAATTGCTGCTTGAGCTTGCCGATGACGGTCCGGGATGTGCCCTGGTAGACGGTGCGATTCCCGGCGCCAAGGGGGTGGGGCTGCGAAATACACAGGAAAGGCTAGAGGAATTGTATGGCGCCGCTCACGGCTTCCGGCTGTCTGATACCGATCCGCACGGTCTGACCGTCAACATTCGCATTCCCTTCGAAGTTCGCGGCTAAGGGGTTGCTCTAGCGGTCCGGAACAAAACACCCTGTTCGTTACTCTGGATGAGTTCAAGTTGGCTGCGGTGCGTCGCGTAGCGGTCGCCATGCATTCCCAGGCGACGCCAGAAGCGATCGTTGATGGGGTTTCCGGTGCGATCGACCTGTTCGGCCAGGTTACCCAACACCAGCACGTAATCGACGCGCCTCAGGTCCCTCGCCCGCTGCGGCATGCTCATGACGGCTGAACTGTGCGGCAGCAGCTGATATTTGGCCCTTAAGCGGTAGTACTCATTAACGCCATTGTGTTTGAGCACCAGAATCTTCACCGGTTTGGTTCCGAAATGATCCGCTCGCAATGCTTCCAGGTAATCGAAATAGACACCGAGCTCACCATCCGCCAGGCGCTCTTCGACACTCAATCGCTCAAGCCAAGCGAGGGAAAGGTCAGCCTGGCGCAAGCGGTCCCAGCCCCAGCGCGCGTCGAGCAACAGCCAGCCGGCACCGAGCATGACGAATAGCGGTGCCCAAAGCGCCTGCCGTCCCAGCATCAGCCACGCGACTGCCGTAGCCAGCAGCATGGCAACCAGCACGGTCCCAGTGACCGACACGATTGGGTCATAGGCACCGCCCGGTAGCCAATTGCCCGAGCGCTGGCCCCAGGTATCAAATTCGGTCCATTCCTCCGGGATCAATCCAAGGTTCACTGCGGCGGTCCGGCCGCTCAGTTGCGCCCCGGAAACGGTGGCGGATGCACCGTCGTTATCGACGAAAAAGAACCCGTATTCAATGATCTCCCCGTACCACTTCTCCTGCGCGGTGAGATCCACTAAGCCTGAGTCCAGCAGGGTGATCCGGGACACGTCGCGGGGCTGATCGGCGCGGCGCCAGAAGAAGGCAGGCGCCTGGTCCAGGGACTCAAAATCCGTGTCAAAGTCCAGCTCAAGGTCGAGCACCGGGAAGCGCCGGGCTGGCACGCTGACGGGACCGGAAGAGAGTAGCGCGATGCCGTCCTGGTAGCGGTCGACCTGCAGGCGCTCCCCATCCAGAACACCACCGCCGACCATGAATTGGAGATCATCGCCGGTGATGTTGATCACATCGTCGCTGACACCACTTCGAGCCTGGAACTGCCAGGCGACCAGCCCGAGCACGGTCAGCAGGATTCCGGCACCGAAACCGACGACCAGGGCGCGGCGAGGCCGAGGCCGAGGAAGGCGCGCAATTAAGCCTGGCAGGCGCTCAGCCAGGGCGGCGACCACTAAGAATATGATGGCCGGCAGCATCTGGAGCGGCATGCGGTTGATGGCGGTGAAATCCCTGGCCCAGGCCCCCTCTGTCGTAAACACGAAAATGCCCACTTGCAAGGCGATGAAGACACCGAAAAAGGCCAGCGCGGTTTTGCGAACACGGCTGCCCGTTTGCAGGGCGAGAAGGACCAGCGTCAGCAATACGATTGGCCAGAGCAAGTGCCAGCTGCCGAGGAGAAAGGCATTTTTCCAGTAGGCTTCGCCAACATCATGAATCTCAATTGGGATCGGCCCTTTGAAAGGCACCCACAGCGAACCGCCGGCATAGCCGACGCGGCCGACGCCCGGTACGACTACCGACGTCAATCCGGCCACGGTCGCGAGCACACCAATGAGCAGTGCAGCCAGGGCGAGCACCAACAGCCAGCGGGCTGGGACCGTGGCCAGCAGGAGTATCAGGAAGGCCGCGAGCCACCAGACGAAACCCTCAACCTTGACGAACAGGCCGAGGCTCAGCAGCACCAAGGCAGCGGCAAGATAGCAGCGCCTTCCGGTGATAAGCCCGCAAAGCAGGGCGGTCATACCGATGCCCGCGTAACCGGCCAGCCAGATGTCCGCGTAACCCCCCAGGGACATGTGCACGCCAAACAGCGGCGTCGAATACAGCAGGTAGATGGCCAGCAGGCATCCGGTAATCCCAACACCGACTGCGCGGAGGCAGCCGGCCAGCGCGAGGGCCACGGCGATGGCACAAGCCAGTACGGGTAGATTGACCAGTGTTTCGTGCCATTGGCCAAAGCCCAAGGCCGCCCAAAGTGGAATCAATGATGGCAGCAGGGGGTAGGCCCTTGCGGGTGTGGTGTACACCTCCGGCGCCCCCGCCATGAGCCACTGCCATTGATCTACGATCGGCACGAGCGCATCCGCGTAAAACCAGGCCTTGGCACGGTAGACCCAGATGGTCCAGCCATCCCAGGGAAACACAGGCTGGGCCAGTATTTCGATGGTTGAGAAGGCAAGATGAACCAGGATTCCGAATAGGAGCAGGACGAGAAGGGCGCGGCCGGGCAGACCGAAGCGCTGGAAAGCATGCAGAAAGTCCGCGCCGACGCTCGATGCCGCGCGTCGCTCACGGTTCCCCTGCGGAAGCAGCGGAACCAGCGCCAGAACAAGTCCGCTCGCCAACAAAACCGGTGCGGTGCTCAGTCCCGTGCCCAGGCGATCCATGAGCCAGAGGGATAAGCCAATACCGGCCAGGGCGATGAACAGGCCGAAACCGAGCGCACGGAGCCCCCGGCCTTTGTCGCTAATGTCATTCGCGAAGCGCCACCAGAGGACGCTGCCTGCTGCCCAGGGCAGCAGCAGTGCAAACAGCAGAGTACTCGTGTTCAAGGGCTCAAGGTTCGGTTCAGTCGGCCCCGGCTTCACCGGTGTGGCGTTGATCCGGTGGCAGTGGCGCCGCTATTGGTGCCTGGGCATCCGGTGACGCTTCGACCTGTTCGCGAAGGCGGTTGACCTCAGCTTCCAGCATGGCGATCCGCTGGATTAGCCGAATGATTCGCGTCTCGTTGCGGGAACGGGCGATATCAATGGTCAGCACCTTGATGACGAAGACCGTGAGACCGAGCGTCAGCGCAAGCACCGGGCCGTAGGCGATGCCGAGCCGAGCCGCCAGCCAGTCGATGATCTGGGGAAACACGCCCAGCAGCACGAACGCCGCTGCAACGACGATCCACCACAGACCGTAGCGAACATGCAGGTGATCGCGGCGGATGAGCAAGATGATGGTCAGTGCCGCGACGATGCCAATGAAGCCTGTGACCCATGAAAGCATGTCGTGAAAACTCCCGATCGCTGCCCGCGCCGCGGCGCTTAGCGTCGCACCCGCTTGCTGAAGCCGAGCAGCAGCGTATGGGCCATGTAGTAGGCGACGACGAGCCAGGAATGGTAGACCCGAGACGTGCCGCTGGTTCTGGGCAGCATTGTAACGTCAACATCCACGAGGTGCAGACCGGCATTTTTGAGCAGAACGAGCACGCCGACGTCCTGGTATTCGAGCAGGGTGGCCTCCCGACCGGAAAGCAATTCCATGGCCTCTCGGTTGTACACGCGGAAGCCAGAGGTGATGTCCTCCATGCGCAGCCCCGAGGCGGCCTTGAGCATAACCCAGGCGACCTTCCTTAGCTTGGACCCCCGGCGCACGCAACAACCGATAGACACGTCCGCCTCACCTTTAATGACCGGCTCGAACAGCTTGTCGATCCACACGGCCTCGTGCTGGCCGTCTGCATCCATGGTCAGCGCGTACTCGTAGCCGCCCAGGCACGCATGCCGAAGGCCAGTTTGAAGGGCGCCCCAGGCGCCGAGCTGCTGGGAGAGCGGCAGCACCTCGGCGCCGGCGCGGCGCGCCAGTTCACGGGTCCTGTCCGTACTACAGTCATCGACAACGAGCACGGGAAACCCGCTGACCCGTCTGACTTCACGCACGACCTGCTCGATGTCCCGCTGCTCGTTAAAGGCAGGGATGACAACGATGCAGCGCCGTGTCTGCCAGTCACTGCGCCTTCTCATTGGCGCACTGCCGGCGTTGTGACGCGTTCATAAACCGTGCGCAAAGCGTCTACGGAAGGGCCGATGGCGAAATGCTGCTCGAAGCGGGTTCTTCCGCTCTCGCCCAGGCGCGCGCAGCGCTCAGGATCGTTCTGCAGGGTACGGATGGCGTCGGCCAGCGCCTGCACATCTCTGGGCGGGACCAGGAGCCCTGTCTCACCATCCCTGACCACCCAGCTCATACCTGAACCCTGGACTCGGGTCGCAATCGTGGGCTTACCAAACGCCATGGCTTCGAGTAGAACCAGGCCGAAGGCCTCTGTACGTTCGGTTGACGGGAGGCAAACACAGTCACAGCGGGCCAGGCGTCCAGCGAGTGCCTCGTCGTCGAGGCCGCCGTGAAAAGTGACGTAGCGCTTGACCTTCAGCTCCCGGGCAATGGCGTGAAGCTCCTTCCACAGAACACCGGTTCCGACGATGTGCAGGCGGACGTTCTCGAGCTCCGCGAGGGCACGCAGGAGAAAGCCGAAGCCCTTGTAGTAGGTGAGTCTGCCGATCGCGAGCAGCTCGAATGGCTCGTCGTTCGGACGATCTGGTTGTTCCTCGGGAGCGTGGCTGAGAACGCGCGCCCCGTCCAGACCCAGGGGAACGACGTGGCACTTCTCCGGATAGTCCTTCAGCGATTCGCTGGTCTGCAGATAGGAGCTGGAGGTCGCAATGATCGCAGCGGCGCGTTCCAGCAGCATGCGCTCCAGCGGGCGGTAGAACCGGTACAGGGCCCGCATCGCGACGCCTTGGTTGTCAGTCAACACGTCCGAGTGCCAGTGCAACACCAGTGGCGTGCCTTCAAAGCTGGCACGTGTCAGCAGCCAGCAGACAGACGGGTTTGGCAG
>JBCDHO010000195.1:0-5676 GCA_038749855.1 Pseudomonadota bacterium | reverse complement strand
GATCGCCTTCCTCCCCTGGCTGTTCCTGCCGGGTTCCACCAGCGAATTCACGCGGCACATCACCTGGGTGGTCGTGCTGGCCCTGGCCTTTTCACTGATCGAGTCGCTGCTGATTCTTCCCGCGCACCTGCGCAAGCTGAAGCCGCGCGAAGAGCGCAAGCTGGGATGGTTCGGTCATGTACAGAAGCACGTCTCAGACGGCATCCTGAACTTTGCCAAGAATCACTACCGCGGCATCGGTGAGTTCGTGGTTCGCCAGCGCTACCTGACGGCGGCCTTTTTCACGACGCTGCTGATCGTTGCCTTCGGTCTGATGGGTACGGGCTGGATCAAGACCTCTTTCATGCCCGAGATAGAGTCGGATCAGATTCTGGTGAATGTTGTTATGCCGGAGGGTGCTCCTTACAGCCGCGCCCTGGAAGTGCTGGCGCAGCTCCAGGATGCCGAAGAGCGCCTGGTCGAAGAGGTCGATTCGCGGACCGAGGGTGAGGGCCAGCTGATTGAGAACTGGTACACCCGCTCACGCCGTGATTCGGTGCTGGCCATCGTTAAGCTGGCGCCGCCGGAAGTTCGCGATATGACCGCCAAAGAAGCTGCCCTGCGCCTTCGCGAACTCATGGGTGACGTCCCGGACGCCAAGAGCATTTCCGTGGACTACACGCAAAACGGCGGCGATCCAGGCTTCGAGCTCTCCGTACGCCATTCGGACCTGGACGTGTTGCGCCTGGCGGTGACGGATCTTGAAAACCAGCTGCGCACCTATGACGCGCTCTACGACGTGCGCAACAACCTGGAGAGCGCCTCTGAGGAAATTCGCATTGAGCTGCTCCCGGGTGCCCACAAGCTGGGTCTGACGCTCGCTGACGTGACGCGCCAGGTGCGCCAGGCCTACTACGGCGAGGAGGTCCAGCGGCTGCCGCGCAGCGGGCAGGACGTGCGTGTGATGGTGCATTACCCGCTCGAAACGCGACGTTCCATCGAAAGTCTCAAGCACTTCCGCGTGCGCACCTCTGACGGTCGCGAAGTGCCCCTGCTGTCGGTGGCCGAGCTGGAGTACACCCCCGGCATCAAGCGCATCCAACGCTGGAACGGCAACCGGGCCGCGCGGGTTTCCGCCGATCTGAAAGACGATGTCCGGGGTGACATCAACAAGGATCTGGACGAAAACTTCTTCCCCGAGTGGGAAAAGCGCTACCCCGGTATCGAGCGCGGTTCTATCGGACAGGCCGAGGAGGAAGCGGAGTTCATGGTTGAGCTGCGAAACCTGTACGTGATCGCCATCTTCGGCATGTACGCGATGCTCGCCATTGCCTTCCACAGCTACTCGCAGCCGATCCTCATTACCATCGCCATGCCGTTCGCCGTCGCCGGCGCTATCTTCGGCCATGCGGCCATGGGCGTGAGCATGTCGATCATGAGCTACTTTGGAATCGCTGCGGCAGTCGGTGTGGTGGTCAACGACAACCTGGTGCTGATCGATTATACGAACCGACTGCGCGCGAAGGGCCAGGATGCGATTGAAGCGGTGATCAACGCGGGCGTTGCACGCTTCCGTCCGATTCTGCTGACCACCGTGACAACCATCGTCGGCTTGACACCGATGCTGTTCGAACGGTCGATTCAGGCCAAGTTCCTGATTCCGGTCGTGGTGAGTCTGTGCTTCGGTGTCTTCATCGCCTTCTTCGTGACGCTGATGCTGGTGCCGGCGCTGTACGCCATCGGGATCGACATCGGCAAGCTGGCTAAGCGGCTATGGGGATGGTTGCGTCGCATCTTTGGCGGCAAATCCCGCTCAAACCCGGACGGACCGCAGGACGACGAACCGGTGGTTCGCCCACACTGAGCCTCCAACTCAGGGCCAGACGGCCGGCACGCCCTCGGGCGGCCGGCCGTTTTCTTTTCCAGGGCCCGGTAAACGTGCAGGAAAGCACGGTCATGATCGCCCGCGCCTCAGCCGCTTGGTCGTGTTCCCATGGGCCAAGCGGTGGAAGGCGCTACAGGGGAGAGCGTTGCAAGGGATAGCGTTGGAGGGAAGAGGGTTTCAGGCGGCGCCCAGGGCTTCCTTGCTGCGTCGCAGGTTGCGTCCGGCGGGCTCGCCGATGGCAAGCGCCAGCGCCACCTGCAGGGCATCGAGGAGTGCCAGCTGGGCCAGCCTCGAGCTCATGGGCGTGTAGACGCTCGCGTCTTCGCCCACCTCGCAGTCAAAGTGCAGGGAAGCGGCTTCGGCCATGGGTGTACCCGCCTGCGTGAAGCAGATCACGAAAGCGCCCTGGTCCAGCGCCTGTGCCTGTGCCCGGGCGAGCTTTTTCCAGCGGCCCGTGTGCGACACGGTCAGCAACACGTCTCCTTCACCCAGCAGGGCGGCGGTCTGCAGGATCGATGGCGTATCAGTCTGCGTGGAGCAGGGCACACCCAGGCGGAAGAACTTCTGGCAGGCATCTCGCGCCACGTCGCCCGAGGCGCCCAGCCCGCAGAACACCCACTGGCGCGCATCCTTCATGGCCTCGACCGCCGCTTCGAAGGGCATTTCCGTGGCGTGGTCGCGCATGGCGACAATGGCCTGCAGGGACCGATCCATGACCTTCATGACCACATCCCCCACGCTGTCGCCGGGCGTCACATCCCGGTGCAGGTAAGTGTCGGGTCGGCTGAGGGCTTCGGCCAGGCGCAGCTTGAGGTCGGAAAACCCGCTGGCGCCGGCGCGGCGACAAAAGCGCACCACCGTGGGTTCGCTGGTGCCGGCCTTTCGCGACAGCTCTGCAAGGTTCGAGCTGAGCGCTTCCCGGGGATGGGCAAGCAGCCACTCGGCCACGCGCCGTTCGGCGGGGCTCAGCTCGTCAAGGAGGCGGTTGATGCGCTTCAGCATGTAGTAATACTACATAATTCTGACACCTTCAGGCGGCATAATTTCGATACTGAGCCGGAAAACGTAGTAAAATTTCCAAAAATCAACGGAATTCCCATGGCAAAACTGATCCCAGTCGACATCTTTGACCTTGTCATTTTCGGTGGCACCGGCGACCTAGCCATGCGCAAGCTGCTGCCGGCGCTCTACCACCGTCATCGCGACGGACAGTTCCCCGAAGGCAGCCGGATCATTGCCGTGGGTCGCCAGGACATGGGACGCGAGGCGTACCTCGAGCTGGTCGCTGAGGCCCTGCTGGCCAACCTCCCCCCGGAGGAGTTTGACCGCGCCCACTGGCGCATCTTCCAGGAGCTGGTGAGCTACGAGGTAGCTAACGCCCTGGCGCCGGAGACCTGGGGTGGGCTCAAGGACTCGCTAGCGGGGTTCGAAGACCGGACCCGGGCCATCTACCTCGCAACGGCCCCGTCGCTGTTTGGCGCGATCGCCCAAGGGTTCAGCGCCAACGACCTCATCACCGACCAGTCCCGCATCGTGCTGGAAAAACCGGTTGGCCATGATTCCGAATCCGCTGCGGTGATCAACAACGAGGTTGGCCGCTGTTTCAAAGAGAATCAGATCTTCCGCATCGACCACTACCTCGGTAAGGAGACGGTGCAAAACCTGCTGGCCCTGCGCTTTGGCAACACGCTGTTCGAGCCGGTGTGGGGCCGCGGCGTGGTGGACCACGTGCAGATCACCGTGGCCGAATATCTTGGCGTCGGTGACCGGGTGGCCTTCTACAACAACACCGGCGCCCTGCGTGACATGGTGCAGAACCACATGATGCAGCTGGTGTGTCTCATGGCCATGGAGCCCCCCAGCAATCTGGACCAGGACGCCATCCGTGACGAGAAGCTCAAGGTGCTGCGCGCGCTCAAGCCGATCGGTGCCGGTCAGGTCAAGGCCAACACGGTACGTGGTCGGTACACGGCCGGCGCCATCAAGGGCAAAGCGGTTCCCGGCTACCTGGAGGAGCTCGAGGCGGATCCGGGCGAGCCCGAGGATCAGGGCGCCGAGACCTTTGTGGCCATCAAGCTGGAGATCGACAACTGGCGCTGGTCCGGCGTACCGATCTACCTGCGCACGGGCAAGCGTCTGAAGCAGAAGCACTCGGAGATCATCGTGCAGTTCCAGCAGGTGCCGCACTCGATCTTCTCGGACCTGGCGGGCGGCCTGGAGCCGAACCGCCTGTCGATCCGGCTGCAGCCCGACGAGGGCGTCAAGCTGAGTTTCATGGCCAAGGAGCCCGGGCCGGGTGGTTTCAACCTGAAGCCGGTGGCGCTGGACCTGAGTTTCGAAGAGGCCTTTGGGCTCCGTTACCCCGACGCCTATGAGCGCCTGCTCGTGGAGGTGCTGCGGGGTAATACGTCGCTGTTCATGCGCCGCGACGAGGTCGAAGCGGCCTGGGCCTGGGTGGACGGCATCATCGCCGGCTGGGCGGATTCGGGGCAGAAAACCGAAAACTACGCGGCGGGCACCTGGGGCCCGACGGGCGCCTCCGTGCTGCTGGACCGGGACGGCCACGCCTGGCTGCCGGAGGACTGACGGTGATCGGCAACTTTCATGAGTTCGGAGATCGGCTGACCGCATCGGAGGCCGCTGCGGACTGGATTGGCGCTGCCCTGGACGCCTCACTCCAGGGGCAGGAAAGCGCCTCGCTCGTGGTGAGCGGCGGTTCCACACCCGTGCACTGCTTTGAGGCACTGGCGCAGACGCCCCTCGGCTGGCCGCGCATCAGCGTGTTCATGAGCGATGAGCGCTGCGTGCCGCCCGAGCATGCGGACAGCAACGAGGCCATGATCCGGCGAACGCTGCTGACCGGCCAGGCCACCGGCGCGGAGCTCGTGCCCATGTTTCGGGAAGGGCTCGCTGTGGATGGCATGTGCGCTGCCCTGGCCCGTCGCCTGGCGGCCGAACCGGGTCCCTTTGCCGCGGTATTGCTCGGCATGGGCGCCGATGGGCATTTCGCCTCCCTGTTTCCCGATTTCGACGACCTGGCCCTGGGCCTGGACCTCGAACAAGGGCCGCGCTGCATGCCCGTGGCCACGAAAGCGAGCCCTCACCCGCGCATCAGCCTGACCCTGGCCAGCCTGGTGCGTACCTCGGAACTGATTCTGCTGGCCTTTGGCGAGGCCAAACGCACGGTGCTGAAGGACGCGGCGGCCGGCCGGGGTGGCTACCCCGTCCAGGCCCTGCTCGCCCAGGACCGCACCCCCGTCAAGATCGCCTGGGCGCCCTGAACGCTTCCCCGGCTGGAGTTTCTATGAGCACGAACACGCCAAGCGCTTCTGGGCTGCACCCTGTCGTGGAAGCGGTCACTGAACGCATCATCGAGCGCAGTCGGGCCTCTCGCGCTGCCTACCTCGAACGCATTCGGTCTGCGGCCCAGGACGGCCCGGCACGTTCAGGCCTGGGCTGCAGCAACTTGGCGCACGGTGTCGCCGCCTGCGGCACGGGGGATAAGGACGCTCTGCGCGCTGACGTCGTGCCCAACATCGGCATCGTGTCGGCCTACAACGACATGCTGAGCGCCCACCAGCCCTTTCAGGACTACCCGGACCGCATCAAGGCGGCGGCGGAGGCGGCCGGTGCCGTGGCCCAGTTCGCCGGTGGCACACCGGCCATGTGCGACGGCGTCACCCAGGGCCAGGACGGCATGGACCTGAGCCTGTTCAGCCGCGATGTGATTGCCCTGTCCACGGCCGTGGCCCTGAGCCACGACATGTTCGACGCCACGCTGTGCCTGGGGGTCTGCGACAAGATCGTTCCCG
>JBCDHO010000194.1:0-5683 GCA_038749855.1 Pseudomonadota bacterium | reverse complement strand
GGGTCCAGCGCGGGTCAAACACCCACACAGTCCAGTGAATACCACGACGGTCAAAGTAATCGAGTACGGCCTTACCGTAGCGCTCGTCCGCGATGACGGGAATATGCGCACCGCGCATGTCCTCGCTCATGAACCCAAACTCGGTAGCAAACACCGGGTAGTGATCAGCGACGTGGCCGAAATCGCGGTCCCAGGCCTGCTCCCAGGGCGGCGGCACCTTCTGCGGGTAGGGATGGGTGACGTAGGCGACGCCGGGAAAGGCGATTGGGTCTTCCACGACGCTGCGCAGCTCGTAGGCCCAGTCAAAGCCGGCAACCAGGGGAATCTTCCGGTCGTCGATGGCGTAGAGCATGGAAATCAGGGACTCAATCCACGCCTTGTACTCGGGCCAGCCCAACGGACCCATGGTGCCCTCCCGGTTAGTCGGCTCGTTGTAGAGCTCGTAAAACGCCACCGTCGGATTGCCGGCATAGCGAAAGCCAACCAGGTGCCAGAAATAGAACGTTTCCTCCTGGGTCGTCAGATAGAGCGGACGATGGGGCACGCCGGTCAGCGGATTACCGATCGTATGCCAATCGATGATGACGTACATCCCCAGCGCCCCGGCCCACTGCACACCCTGGTCCAGCCAGGCAAAATACTGTTCACTGCCCGCCTCACGCCACCATTGCGGGTGCACGGGAATACGCACGAGGTTGGCGCCCCAGGCCGCTGCCTCTTCGAAGTAGCGACGGGTCCACTGGCCTTCCTCAGCCAGGTGGAAGGGGTCTGAGAGGGCCAGACCACGCAGTCGGACCCGGTTGCCATCGGCATCGACGATGTAACGCCCCTCAACGCTCAGCGGTGCGAGCGTTGCCTGAGGCGCCGCGCTAGCGGGCGTATCGCTAAAGGTCGGCTGGGCGCCGGCATGGAGGGGGAAAACCAGGGCGGCAATGAGCAGTAGCCAGGCCAGGCACGGCAAGCGAGCGAGCGCTCCGAAGCAGCATGCTCCCCTCCGAAAAGTCTCAATCGCCATAGTGCACCGCCAGCCAGATCGTCACGGGATCGACGCTGGTTCGCACGACCCGGTGACGCGTATGCGCAGGAATATCGACATGATCACCGGCACCCAGCGCAAGCCGCGTACCGTCCTCGAAGGCCAGCTCCGCGTCGCCCTGCAGGACCAGCACCCACTCGTTGCGGTCCTGGTCATACCAGCCTTCCGATGGTGAGGTCTGTCCCCGGGAAACGATACGTTCGATGGTGACACCCGAACGTTCCACGAGTGTTTCGAACACCTCTTCCTCCAGATGCTCGGGGAGACAGCGAAACAAATTCTCTGGTGTCATTGGACCTCGGGTGATGGTCTGGCACTGCGCAGGTGCTTGGTCGGGTGATCCCGCTTATCTCCTCACTATAACCACCAGAGCCGGTTCCGGGTGAACCTTATTGCATTCACCGGCTCCAAACGCGCATCATTCCCGTTTCGCCTCGGAATTCCTCATGCGCGTACTGCCCGCCATCGTGCTGTGCCTGACCGCTCTCACCCCAGCGCCGCTCTGGGCCCAGGAGGCCAGCCCCGTGCGCGTTGCCACGCCGGAGGAGCGCGGCTTGACGGAGCAGCTTCTGCTCACCGGAACCCTGACCGCTCGCCAGGACGCCAACCTCTCGAGCCGGAGCGAGGGACTGGTGGCGGAGCTGCTGGTCGACGTCGGGGATCAGGTGACCCGCGGGCAACCGCTGCTGATGCTCGACGCAGCCCTCGCCGGACATGAACTGGCGCAACGGGCCGCGACCCGGAACGCTGCCAAGGTCTTGCGCGATGATGCCCAGCGCCAGGTGCGAGAAGCTGAACTGCTTGCCGAACAGCAGCTGTTTCCACAAACCGAGCTGGAGCAGCGCCGCGCCGCCCTCGCCCAGTACGAAGCGGCGTTTGCACAGGCAGAGGCCGCCTACAACCAGCAGCAGGAAGTCCTCGACCGCCACACCCTGACCGCGCCCTTTGACGGCGTCATTGCCGCACGCAGTACCGACGTCGGTGAATACGTGTCGCTGGGCACACCGGTGCTGCAGCTCGTGGCGCTGGACCCGTTGCTGCTCGACGTCCAGATTCCACAGGAGTATTACCCGGCGCTCGAGCGCCTTGGAACGATTGCCGTGCAGCCGGACCTGGAACCCGGGCGCGAGCTTACCGCCCGCTTGCTGGCGGCGGTGCCCGTTGGCGACGCGGCCGCCCGCTCGTTCCAGGCGCGGCTACAGGTGGAAGGCGGTGATCACCTGCTGCCGGGGACATCGGCCCAGGTGACCCTGAACTTCAGTAGCCCCGACGAACGTGTTTTCGTGGTGCCCCCGGATGCACTGCTGCGTCACGCCGACGGAAACTACAGCGTGTTTACCGTGCGCGAAAACACCGCGTTCCGCCGGCTCGTCAGCATTGGCCGCAGCAATGAGCTGGGCGTCGAGATCCTGAATGGTCTCGACTCCATGGAACCGGTTGTGGTGCGTGGTAACGAGATCCTGCGTGACGGCCAAGCCGTGCGCGTGATCGGGCGCGAGGGGGAATAGCCCATGCTTGAAGCCGGCCTGCGACGCGGAACCATCCTCACGGTCGCCGTGCTCATTCTGTGCGTGCTCGGCATCGTTGCGGCCTTTCGTATCCCGGTTCAGATGATCCCCGACCTGGAGGTACGGACCATTTCGGTGGTCACCGGCTGGCCCGGCGCGACACCGCAGGACGTGGAGAAAGAGATATTGATCGAGCAGGAACGCTACCTGCGCGTCCTGCCCAACCTCACCCGCATGACCTCGGAAGCCAGCACGGGCCAGGCCTCAGTTCAGCTCGAATTCCCCTTCGGGGTAGACATCAACGAGGCGCTGATCCGCGTCAACAACGCCCTGAGCCAGGTGCCCGCCTATCCGGAGAACGTGGATCAGCCGCGCCTATTCAGCAGCTCCTTCTCCAGCAACGCCTTCATGCATTTTCGCCTGCGGCCGGCGCCAGGGAACCCCCTGCAGCTCGATATGGACCTGCTGCTCGACTACGCAGAGGACTTTGTCCGTCCCCGCATGGAACGTGTGCCCGGCGTATCGGAGGTCAGCGTCGGGGGCGGCGCCCAGCGGCAGGTGCAGGTGCTCGTCGATCCGGCCCGGCTGGCACAGCGTGGGCTGAGTCTTAACGATGTGCGCTCGGCCATCCGGGCGCGGAACCGCGACCGGTCGGCCGGTGACATCGACAGTGGCAAGCGCCGCTACCTGCTGCGGACCGTCGGCCGTTTCGAGGAGATCGACGAGCTCGAGGAGTTGGTCCTGGCGCAGCGAGGCGACGCCCAGATCCGTCTTAAAGACGTCGCCACCGTGGTGCTGGACCACTTCGAGCTGCGCGGCATCTCCTACGGTGACGGGGAGCGCACGCTCAGCCTCTCGGTCCGCCGCGAGGCCGGTTCCAACGTGATCGACATCAAACGGCAGATGACGGACGTGGTGGATGCCATTAACCGTGAGCTGCTGGCACCGGACGGGCTGCGATTAACCCTGGCCAGCGACGACGTCCGCTACGTTGAGGATTCCATCGCCAACGTCTGGAAAAACCTCGCCCTGGGCGCCTTGCTGGCAACGGTCTCCATGTTCCTCTTTCTCCGCTCGCCCCGCGCCACCCTGGTCGGGATGATCGGCATCCCCATCTGCACCATCGCCGCGTTTGTGGGCCTGCTCGCCTTCGGGCGAACGATCAATGTGATCTCGCTGGCCGGTATCGCCTTCTCCATCGGCATGACCCTGGACAATACGATCGTGGTGCTCGAAACCATCGAGCAGTACCGGCGCCGGGGGCTGGAGCGCATCGAAGGCGCCCTCGCCGGCGTCCGCGAGGTGTGGCCGGCGGTGCTGGCTTCGACGCTGACCACCGTGCTGGTCTTCATGCCCATCGTGTTCATTGAGCAGGAGGCCGGCCAGCTTTACTCCGATATCGCCATTGCCATCTCCGCTGCCATAGTGGCGTCGATGCTGGTGGCCGTACTGGTGGTGCCGGGCGCCATCGCGCGTCTCGGCTTTGGTGCGCACTCGACCATGCAGGACACCAGCAAGCCGCTGGCCTCGCCTCGCCTCATGAAGGTCGTTGAAGCGGTTGTGTCGTCGCCCAGGCGTCGCTGGCTGACGATGACGACGGCCGTCGTACTCAGTGTCGGGCTGGCCTGGCTGTTCATGCCACCGGCTGAATATCTGCCCGAAGGAGAGGAGCCGAAGGCGTTTTCGAACATGATCGCGCCGCCGGGCTACAACCTGACCGAGATGGCGAAGATTGGCGATGAGCTGCGCGTCTACTTCGACGAGCAGCTGAATACGGACCCGGAAGCCTTCGACCGCGGCGAAACCCGGATGCCCTCCCTGAAGTACTACGCGCTCAGCGTATCGGCAGGAAGGGTGTGGTTTCTCAGCGAACCAACGCGCCGCGAAGACATCCAGCCGATGATGGATGCGATCGTCACGCTGTTCCGCTCCTACCCCGGCATGCGCGCGTTTTCCTCCCGCGGCTCCATCATCAGCGGTAACGACGGGGGAACACGCGCCGTTGCGCTGAACATTTCCGGCCCGGACCTCGCCGACCTCTACGCCACGGCAGAGGCCGCCTACAACGCAGCGGACGCCTTGTTCGGTAACCCCCAGATCAGCTCTGACCCCCGCTCCCTGTCCCTGGACCAGCCGCTGATCGAAATCCGGCCGCGCTGGCAGCGTCTGTCCGAGGTTGGCTTCAGCGCCGATGAATTTGGCTTTTCCGTTTCGGCCCTCAGTGACGGCGCCTTCGTCGATGAGTTTTTTCTCAACGACGACAAGGTCGATATCTTCCTCTTCAGCGCCGCGGGCTCGGAGCAGAGTCTGGCCAGCCTGGCCAGTTCACCGGTGCTGACGCCCAACGGCGCCGTGCTGCCGCTGAGCGCGCTGGCCGAGCTCTCTGAGGTCGCTGACAGCGATGCACTGCGGCGCGTCGACGGTCGCCGAACGGTCTCCCTGTACATCGTTCCCCCCCGTGACATCGCGCTGGAAACGGCCGTCGGCATGGTGACCGGGCAACTCGTGCCTACGCTGCGCGCCGACGGCGCCATTGCCCAGGGCGTGAACATCGACATCACCGGCGCCTCGGATCAGCTGGACGCCACGCGGGCCGCGCTGGCTGGCAACTTCATTATTGCCCTGGTGCTGATCTATCTGCTGCTGGTGGCCATCTTCGGACACTGGGGCTACCCGCTGCTGATCCTGACCACGGTGCCCCTGGGTCTGGCCGCGGCGCTTGTCGGGCTGGTGGGCGTCAATGCCCTTGGCGCACCGGTCGGCTTTCACCAGCCCTTTGACATGATCACCATGCTCGGTTTCCTGATCCTGCTGGGCACGGTGGTCAACAACCCGATCCTGATTGTCGACAAAAGCCGACGATTCCTCGAAGCAGAAGGCAAGGCGCCCTTGGAAGCCGTCCTACTGGCCGTGCGCGCCCGTATGCGGCCCATCCTGATGTCGACCGCGACTACGATCTTCGGCCTGGCGCCACTGGTGCTGATCCCCGGCGAGGGCACGGAGCTTTATCGCGGCGTCGGCATCATCGTGCTGTGCGGCTTGCTGTTCTCCACCGTCATCAGCCTGACCTTTCTTCCAGCCCTGCTGGCGCACAGCACCGCTTGCCCTTGTTGACCGCGCTGCGAGGTCTGCAGCGCGG
>JBCDHO010000193.1:0-5735 GCA_038749855.1 Pseudomonadota bacterium | reverse complement strand
GGGTCCAGCAGGCCACTCCATTCCACCACCTGGGCGAAGCCGTCCTTGTAGTCAGTGTCACCGGGGCCGCCCAGCAGAGGCGGTGCACCCGGGTCGTGAAAGGTCCAGTAGTCAAACCCCTCGCGCGTGATGATCTCCAGGTCCGAGGGGTCCAGGGCAAAGGCGATCACCTGCCCCCATTCGGGCGACAGAAACTCCGGGAAACCCGCGGACACCGGATTGCCCGCCTGGTCCAGGAAGAAGGGCAGGGACAGGGGCTGGTAGCGGTTCAGGTCCGTCAGGTCCGGATTGCCCGGCTCGGTCATGATCAGCGGCGCATTCACCGATTCGTAGACCCGGTTCGCGTAGTCGCCGGCCTCGTTGGCGTTATCGGTCTGCCCGAAGGCGAGGTAGGCGGCGGCAATGCGGTTGCCCAGGGCGGCCGGGTTGTTGCCGCTGCGCTGTTCGAAGTCCGGATCCAGGCCCAGCGCCGCCATGCGTTCGTCCAGGGCGCGCAGGGTGACGGCGGCGCCCGGTGAGCCCCGGAAGCGCCAGCGAAGGATGCGGTAGGCCGCATAGCTGATGGCAATCTCGCGCGCCTGCTGTCGGGCCGAGGCGAGCGTTTCGCCCGTCGCCAGCTCAAGGTCGCTGTCGTCCCACTTCTCGTGCACGAGCCAGCCCTGGGCCATTGGGTCGAAGACGGCCCAGGCATCCCAGCTGGCGGCGGAGACGTGGAACAGGTTGCGCGCGTGCACCGTGGGCCGGGCAAAGTCGCGGCGAATGGCAGCGAGCAGTTCTTCGTTCCACAGGCGCGCGACCGATTCGTCGCCGGTGAGGGCGCCGTCGGAGGCTGTTGCGCTTTCCACGGTCGGACTTCCCGGCAGCACGCCGAGCAGGACGAGGCCGAGCAGGCCGATAACGATGCGCTTTTGAATCACGTTTGGGACTACCATGGCGGAACGGACATCCCCACCCCGCGCCCGCTTCAGCGAGCACGACGACACTTTAGGCCAATTGCGTCGCGGCGGAAAGGTCAGCACAGCGTGCAAACGCCATGATTTCGTTTGCATTGCGTCCAATAGCGTTGCGGGTCAGCCTGTCGAAGGCGAAAATAACCGTGCCGTCGTTTGGGGATCGCTGATCGCTCGCGGTACCAGCCAGGCCGCACTGCTCGCACAGAAAGCCGCCAGGCTTCATGGCGGCGACGTCCACTTCAGACCCACAACCAACCGCGCTCACGGATATGACCCACCGCACGCTCATGATTGCTGCTTCGTCGCTCGCTGTCCTGGGCCTGTCACTTCCGCTCGTGCTGTCTGGAAACATCGGTGCGCCGCCCTGGATCGACGTGTCTGAGGAAGCCAATGCTGCCTGGCCACATGACTTTGCCGTGCCCTATGACGATCCGCTGGACCTTTCAACGCCCCTGCAGATGAGCGGCGGTGTTGCGGCGGGCGATGTGGACAATGACGGTGATACGGACCTGTACCTGATCACTGGCGGTGCCTTTCCGAACCGGCTGCTGCTCAACGACGGCAATGGGCCCGATGCGAGCATCACCTTCACGGAAGCAGCGCAGTCCTGGGGCGTGGCCATGCCCGGTGAGGAGTCTACGGCGCCGCTGTTCGCCGATATCGACAGTGACGGACATCTGGACCTGCTGGTGGGTGGCGTCACTGGGACCGGGCTGAAGCTGTTCCGCAATACGGGGCAGGGCCGCTTCGAACTCGATCCGACTGCGGGCGGTATCACCCAGGACACGCTGCTTCAGAACGACATGTCCATTGCCGCCGGAGACCCGGATGGCGATGGCGACCTCGACCTCTACATCGGTCATTGGGGCACCTCGGAGGCGACGACGCACTTCTGGATCAATACGGGTAACGGCACCTTTATCCCCGGTGACCAGCTGGCTGGCGTGGGTGCCATTTACGCCGGGCTGGACTGGTCCTTCGCCCCGAGTTTTGTGGATGTGAACGGCGACGGTCGCCAGGACCTGTTGATCACCAGCGATTTCGAAACCAGCCATACGCTGATCAACCTTGACGGCATTCGCTTCGAGAACCGCAATGTTGGTGTGATCGACGACAGGGCAGGCATGGGTTCGGCGCCGGCAGATTTTGATAATGACGGCGATGTCGACTGGTTTGTGACGGCCATCTTCTACACCAACCCGATCCCCGGCCATGGCAACCGCCTGTACCGGAATGATGGGGAAGGAAGCTTTGAAGATGCCACCGAGGAGGCCGGCGTCCGCGATGGCGCCTGGGGCTGGAGTGCCTGCGCGGCCGATTTCGACAACAACGGCTGGCTGGACCTCTACCATGTCAATGGCATGCCCTTTATCCAGCCGCCCGCTGAGGATTTTCTGACCGATCGATCTCGAGCGTTTATGAACCAGGGCGACGGTGTCTTCGATTCCCTGGACCTTGCGGGCCTGGCCGGTTCGGACCGACAGGGTCGGGGTGTTGTGTGCTTCGATGCCGACGGCGATGGACGGCTTGATGTCTTCAGCGCCAATGTGCTCGGGGACAGCACCCTCTATCAGAACACCCGCGACCCCCTGTTGCAGGGGGAATGGCTGCAGCTGCGCCTGCGTGGCGAGCCCTCCAACCCGTCAGCCGTGGGCGCCGTGATTCGTGTGACCCAGGGTGAGCTCACGCAAACCCGGCAGCTCACGATCGGAAGTCAGTACCAGTCGCAGAATCCGCTCGTGCAGCACTTTGGCCTCGGCGGAGTTTTGCCGGGCGATACCGTTGACCGCGTGGAAGTCCACTGGCCCCATGGCGGTACGACCCTGCTGGAGGAGGTCCCGGTCGACCAGCGCCTCGAGCTGAGCGCGGAGGACGCCGACATCCCACCGCTGACGATCCAGCCCGGCATGACCTCCGCCTGGTATGACCTCGATCGTAACGGCGAGGGCTTCCTCCTCGAAGTCCTGCCCGGTGGCGCCGCGGTGGTCTACTGGTTCACCTACGACCGCGAAGGCAACCAGGACTGGTACATCGCCGTCGGCGAGGTCAAAGGCCGCCGCATCCTCTTCCCGGAGCTGCTGCGGGTTTCCGGCGGTGAGTTCGGTCCGGGTTTCGATCCGGACAACGTCAGCAGGGCGGTGGTCGGCACGGCGGCCTTCACCTGGACCGATTGCGACAGTGGCTTCATGGACTGGACCCTGACGCCGGGCCTGTCTTCCCGCGGCTTCGGTCGGCAGACCCTCTCGCGACTCACGCGGGCCGGCGGCCTGAACTGCCTGAACCCCGGTGAACCGCCGCCCCCGATGCTCGGTGCACCGCCGCCGCCGGACTTTCGCTGGCTCACGGGCTCCTGGTACGACCCGACCCACGACGGCGAGGGTTACGTGCTCGAGGTACTGGCGGATGGCCGCCCCATCGTCTACTGGTTCAGCTTTGATACGGCTGGCAATCGACGCTGGTACTTCGGCGTCGGTGAGTTTATTGACGGCGTGGCTACGTTTGAATCAATGCTGACCTCTGAAGGTGGCCTGTTCGGCCGGGCCTTCGATCCGGACCTCGTCAGCTTCCCGGCCTGGGGTCGTCTGGAGCTCGACCTGAGCTGCGAGGGCGGCACGGCGCGATGGACCGCAACGGAAGACGGCTTCCCGAATGGAACGCTGGCCTTGCAGCGGCTCACGCAGCCGGACGGTGTCGATTGTCCCTAAGTGGCCTCATACGCACGGATGTCATCGTGGTTGGCTAGGATAGTGGTTTCGGGTCCATTGGTGAAACGCAGGCGCCCATCTGTTTGGGCCAAGTCTTGAAATTTGCGCTAAGCCGTTAAAAAAAGTACGCTTTACGCGCTTTACGGGGTAAACGGACCATCGCGGTCCGAGGCATGGAGAGCCACAGTGCTGACAGAAAAAGAGACCGATCTTCACGCCGCCGGCGGAACCCAGTCCGGCGCCAACACGGAAACGCTCGTTGGGCGCCTCGTTGAGGTCAGCGGCGATTCCTTCATTGGCAAGCTCATCAGCCGCGGCGGCGAGTTCGTTTCCGAGCGCATGGTCGGCATGCACAAGGTGCGCATCGGCCAGGTGGGCTCCTACCTGAAGGTGACCCAGTACGGCCACGATGTGGTGGTCATGGTGGAGGGCACCTGGCAGGACCGCGACCCGGACGGCCGCGTCGAGCACATGATCCGCCTCAGCCCGCTGGGCGAGATGGAAATGGGTGGCGACTTCAAGCGCGGCGTTTCGCACTTCCCGACCACCGGCGCCGAGTTGCACGCCATGTCGAGCATGCAGCTTGAACGGATCTTCTCGGACAACGCCGAGGGGGGCTACAAGGTCGGGAAGCTCAGCGCGTCGAAAACCACGGATGTGTTCTTCAACGCTTCGAAGTTCTTCGGCCGCCACGCGGCCATCCTGGGCCAGTCCGGTGCCGGTAAGTCCTGGACCGTGACCAGCTTTATTCAAAATGCCCTGCGTACCATGCCGTCGGCGCACATCGTCATCATGGACATGCACGCGGAATACGGCGACAAGGAGATGGGCGTCAAGGCACATTCGCCCTTCCCCGAGAACAAGGTTCGCTGCCTGGATGCGCGGGACCTTGAAGTGCCCTACTGGCTCTTGAGTTTCGCGGAGCTGTGCGAGCTCTTCATCGATGAGGACGACCCGCACGCTGCCGTGCAGCAGGCCCTGCTGCGCTCCAGCCTGATCGACCTCAAGCGCGAAACCAACGCCGATGCGGACCTCGGGATGATCACCGTGGACGCGCCCGTGTATTTCCCCATGGACGAGCTGTTCCAGCGTATCAAGGACGCCAACAAGCGCTCCAGTGACTTCGGCAAGACCAAGTCCGCCACCTACGGCAAATTCGATCAGCTGCTGGTGCGCATGGAGAGCCTCCTCAACGACAACCGCTACGACTTCCTGCTGCGGCCGCGCCAGCGGACCTCCACCGATTCGCTGGTGGACCTGATGGAAGACTTCGTGGGCCTTGGCGGCGACCATCAGGCGGCGGTGACCGTGCTGGACCTCAGCGCCGTGCCGATCGACGTGGCGCCCATGGTGACCGCGCAGATTGCGCGCCTGGCCTTCGAATTCAACTTCTGGAACCCGCAGTGTCGCGAGTTCCCGATCACGCTGGTCTGCGAAGAGGCCCACGAGTACATCCCCCGCGGCAATCACCCGCGCTTCAAGCAGGCCAAGCAGATGATGGAGCGCATCGCCAAGGTCGGCCGTAAGTACGGCGTGAGCATGGTGGTGGTAAGCCAGCGCCCGCACGATGTTTCCGAGACCGTGCTGGCCCAGTGTGGCACCTACGTGTGCCTGCGCACGACCAACCCGAACGACCAGGAGTACATGCGCGCCATGGTGCCAGACTCGGCCCAGGGCGTGCTGTCCTCCATCACCAGCCTTGGCCCGGGCGAGGTCATCGCCATGGGCGAGGGCGTGCCCGTCCCCGTCCGCTTCCAGGTGAGCCGCCCAAGCCCACCGCCCAACGCCGCGGACATCGACTTCACAAAGAGCTGGCGCCACGGTGGACCGGACATTGACGTTCGGCAGCTGGTGCGGCGGTGGCATAAGCAAATTCGTTGATTCGATTGGGTACCGGGGCCGGCTGACCCCCTGCCGGGTTGGGATCGGGGGGTTGGCCCTGTCGGGCTTCCCTCGTTTGTCTTCGCTTGCCGGGGCCGGCTGACCCCCTGCCGGGTTGGGATCGGAGGGGTTGGCCCTTTCGGGCTTCCCTCGCTGCTCCTTCGCTTGGTGGGACCGGCTCGCAAGGCAACCTTCC
>JBCDHO010000192.1:0-5764 GCA_038749855.1 Pseudomonadota bacterium | reverse complement strand
GTGTCAGACTCGTCTGAAGGCGAGTTTTGACCACTTTACGTTGCTCTTGCCAGCAATCAGGCTGGGCAGATCGGTCAGTGAAACAAGCGTCTCGAAACCTGAGCCAATCGCCGATGTGATTGTTTGCTGATGGTCGGTTGGAAAAGTGTGTGTGCCCGCGCCCGGTGGTCCATGACGTAGCGACAAGGCAAACACTCCGCCCGCTGCAACCAGTTCAGCAACTCGCGACATCGCAATCGCCCGTTCTGACTGGTCCAGGTGATGCCACACAGCAGACGCTAACACGAAGTCAAACGGCTTGGCCTCTGAGCCGAGGCTAGACAGCTCCGGTAACGAATCATCGATCCATTCGACCCTCGTCGCACTATGCAAGCGCTTAGCCGTCGCTAAGAACTCGGGCGTAGGTTCGATGGCAACGACATCGTGCCCCATCGAGGCCAGAACAGAGGCATCGCGACCGACACCCGCACCAACATCGAGTATTCGGCTGGGTTCTCGGGGTATGAGCTCCAGATAGGGCTTGTGCAGCTCCTCAAAAGCGACAGCCTCTGTCGCCGCAACAAACCCTGATAAGACCGAGCGATAGCCCGTGGACCCTTTAACGTTTTTCATGACGCGACAGCCTCAGCTCACGCGATTCAAGATAGCGCAGGTCCGCTGCCTCATAGACAACGCGCCCCTGTTTGGCTGGTCGGATTTTTTTCGCATCCCAACACCGTTTCGCATCCTCAAGGGTTAGCGTCGGATTGGCGTCCCGCACGTCTCTCAAGTACTGCAGGTAATTGTTTGGCGCAGCGATCACGCGTCGAAAGCCCGGGTCCGCTTTCCGCGCCTCCAATCGATACCAGGCCTTAACCGCCTCACCGAGCGTTGCGCCCGTGTTGCTCCGAACCCAATCCATAAAATCGGAGTGGCACACAAACTTCCTGCCGATTCGCTGCTTGAAGAAGCCCCTGAACGTTGGACCGAATGAAACGCCTTCGGGAATGACCGTCTCCAGCGTAAGGGACTTCGGATTCCAATCGCCGGTCCCGCGCGCCCGGGCTTTTCTTGAGCTGGCAGCTTTGCCATCGAAAGCAAGCGCAACTCGCTCTCGCAGCTCAGCCTTGTTCCCGGATTTCTTCACGCCCAAGAGCACACAAAACTCACGTAGCTGTTCCACGGGCCAATACCAGCGCTCAAATTCTGCTCGGCTTGCCACCTTTCGGACGGGCGGCCTGGTCGGACTATCGCTCAACCCACTTTTCGCATCGATTCCGATCGCGCCCTCCGTCGCTTGCTCTCGAGACCACCGGAGCGCGGGCGAGCCACTTAGCTTGCTCAGGATGCGCACGCCGGCGCCGGTTTCTCTGAGTATGCAACAGGCCAAGACTCTGCCGAATGAACGACGCTGTTGATGCAGAATGAGCCCTTTGACCCCCTCAAGCCCCGACAACGCGCCTGTCGGGTGCCTGTCACCCTGCTGTCGTGGTTGCCGAGCAGGCCATCTGCGGCAATCAGCCAGCTTGAACGGGAACGCACACCATGAGCCTTATTGAGCGGCGAAAAGAAAAGGGCTGGTCCCAGGAGCTCCTGGCGGAGCAGGCGGGTTTGAGCGCAAGAACGGTGCAGCGGATCGAAGCCGGCCACACGGCCAGCCTGGAGTCGTTGAAGTGTCTCGCCGCGGTGTTTGAGACCAGCGTCAGTACGCTGATGGAGGAGAGTTCGATGACCCCTGCAACAGACCAGGCCGCCCCAAGCCTCGAGGACCGGTACGAACGCGAAGCGTTGGCGTATGTGGAAAACCTCAAAGGGCTTTACATCCATGGGCTGATCTTCGCCCTTCTGATTCCCGCCCTCTTTATGCTCAACCTGGTCATCTCACCGCAGCAGCTGTGGATCCAGTGGGTCGTGATTCCCTGGCTACTGGCGCTGGGGCTGCAAGGGGCGCTGACGCTGGGGTGGCACCGGTTTCTAGGGCCGACTTGGGAGCAGCAGACGTTCAACCGGCGCTTGAATCAGCTGCGCGGCAACCAGCAGCATGCCAACGCAGATGAGATCGAGACGCGAGCCCCGCGCTAGCCGCGCTTCGACCGCACCGAGGTCGCGATCACCACCGGCTCCGCCGCCTTGGGTAGGCGCGGAGTCACTTGGACCGCTCGATCTCCGCAACGCCCGCATCGAAACACTGCTGCACCATTGGCAGCGAGATTCCCAGTTCATCAGCCAGACGCAAACAGGTCGAGACATCCTTTGCCGGCATGCCCATCATTTTCAGGCGCCCTTTCGGCATCGGAAAGTTCTCAGAAACGAAGCTCCGCCCGGTCGAGCGATTTAGTATCCGCATGAAAGCATCAAGGTCCATGCCATAGGTCGAGACCAGGTCCCGAAGCTCAAGCAGCAGGCTAAATGTGCTCAGGGAGATGGCGTTGTTGGCGAGCTTCATGACCTGGCCAGAGCCGATGTCACCACAACGCATGACATTGCCGAGAGGCGCCAACGCTTGCTCGCAACGCGCAATATCCGCTTCAGCGCCACCGATCATCAAGGACAACGTGCCTTCAACTGCGCCTCGCACCAATCCGCTGAGCGGGCAATCAAGCACACTGATGCCGCTCTTGGCGGTTTCCTGCGCCAGGCTCTGGCAGTAGCCGGGGGAAATGGTGCTCATCAGCAGCACGATGGATCCCGACGTCATGGCGCCGATCGCACCCTGTTCGCCACGCAGCGCCTGGTCGTTCTGCGGCTCATCAAACACACAACACATAACGATATCGGCCTGCGCGCCAAGTGCCCGGGCATCAGCCACTTCGACCAGGCCTTGAGCCTTAAGCCGGTCCATGGCGTCGCGGCTGCGATTCACGTAGCTGACCACGCGAAAGCCGGCAGCCAGGAGGCGAGCGACCATCGGTTCCCCCATCGCGCCCAGACCAATAAAGCCGATGGTAGATTGATTCATGACGCGTCCCCTTCCAGCCTCGCCTTGAGACTCCTGTTGCCGGCTTCGTAGAGTCGCTGCGCGGGTGCAGGATCCCAGAAGAGAACGTAGAGTCCGGTGTAGTACTCGTACTGAGTCACCCGGGTGCCGTCCGGCACAGCTTCCAGGTACCAGTTGTGGTCATAGGTCAGGATCACCGGGTATCCCCCACCCTGGTGCAGCCACTCATTCGCGACCAGATCGCGCACAGTCACTTGAACCGGCGTTGGGGTATCCCCCATTTTCAGCGCCAGTGTGAGCGTATTGCCTTCGTCAAAGGTGCCGTCGTAGCTGACGAAGATTGGATTCCACGATCCGTAGGCGGAGGGGTCAGTGATCACCGCCCAGACTTCTTCGGGCGTGGCTCGAATCACGACCTCAGCCCGCACTGATTTTTTGATCATCAGGCCCGCGATAAACAAAACGGCCAGCACCGCGAGCGCGCCGAGTATCCAATACCTCATTCTTCTCCCCTCTATTGCCGTTGTGGGCTAGTACAGCTTCGGTTGCCCGGGCGGCGGCCGCTTGAACCGCTTGTAGCTCCACTGATACTGCTCCGGGTACCGCCGGATCATGCGCTCGAGGGCCTCGTTCATCGCGCCAGCACTGACCTCCGGCTCGCGCGCCGTGATTGCCGCCGGTGCTTCTTCCAGCAGGACCCGAAACCGCGCATGCCGGTCCGTGCCGTCCCGCACCAGAGCGCCGATGAGCACCCGCGGCTGCGACCGGGTGATCAGCCGGTGCGCCAGGGTCATGGTCAGCGCCGGCTGACCGAAAAACGGGGCATAGACCCCAGCGGTTGGTGCGGGAACCTGATCGGGGAGCAGCGCGACCAGCCCCCCGTCCGCCAGCGCCTGCAGCATCCCTTTGAGCCCCTGCCGGTCGATCGGCAGCAGAGTCGCTCCGTTCCGCTCACGCGCCGCGCGAATCGGTGCGTCGAGGCTCATGAGTCGCGGCGGGTCATAGAGCGCAGTGATGCCCCAGGCACCGAGGTACAGACTGAACAACTCCCAGTTGCCCAGGTGCGGCACCAGCATGAGCGTGCCCCGCTCGCTTGCCCCGCACTCGTCGAGGCGTTTCCGGCTGTCGCCGGCATCGATCAGTGCGTCCCAGCGCGCCCGCGGCCAGTGCCAGACCGTGCCCTGCTCAGCAAAGAGCATCGCCGTCTGCCGGGCGGCCTCACGCCCGAGTTGCGCCCGCTCGGGGGCAGTCAGGTCCGCGCGACAGTGTTCCAGGTTGGCCTCGGTCACGGCCCTGGCCGAATGGCCCAGAGGCCAGGCCAAGTCCGCCAACCAGGCGGGCAGCGCCCGGGCTACCGAAAGCGGAAGCCACGACAGGAGCCGGATCAGCCCCCGGATCGCCGCCCCCGCCACGCGTCCCGGCCGGCGTGTCGGGCTGCGGGGGCGCCGCCTCGGGCTGTCGGGACGCCAGCCCGGACTGCCGGGGCGCGGCCGGGGAGGCGCGTCGCTCATGGGGTCAGGCTCGCGCCCGCGTCAGCGCGCGCCCGGCCTCTGCGCTGGGCTGATGGGAGGGGCAACTAAGTAAGTGATCATTCACTAACCCAGCGCTCTGCATAAACGCGTAGCAAATTGTCGGCCCGACAAATTTGAAGCCGCGTCTCTTGAGGTCCTTGGACATGGCTTCCGCCGTAGGCGTCTTGGCGGGCACGTCGGCCAGGGTGCGAAAGCGATTCTGCACCGGCTGAAAATCGACAAAGGACCAGATCAGTTCGCTGAGCGGCATCTCCAGCTTACGTGCGATCCTCGCGTTGCTGATCAGCGCTTCAAGTTTGCCTCGGTGACGGATCAGGCCCTCATCCTTCAGCCAGCTCGCGACGTTGCGCTCCCCAGCGCGCGCCAGTCGCTCGACGTCGAACCCGAAGAACCGCTCGCGCATGCGCTCGCGTTTTTTCAGCACGGTGATCCAGGCGAGGCCCGCCTGCTGCCCTTCGAGCATCAGCAGCTCGAACAGGGAGGCATCATCCACGTCCGGCTGTCCCCATTCGTTGTCGTGGTACGCGATGTAATCGGGGTCCGATCCGCACCACCCACAGCGCTCCATTTTGACCCGCCCCATGTGATCCCTTAGATTGCAGCGCGACCCGAGGGCCCTGATGTTCAAACTGATCCTGCTGGACCGCGATGGCGTGATCAACGAGGACTCGCCGGACTATATCAAGTCGGTCGCCGAGTGGCGGCCCATCCCCGGTGCCCTGGAAACAATCGCCGCTCTCTGCCATGCCGGCTACGCCGTCGGCGTCTGCACCAACCAGGCGGGCATCGGCCGCGGCATCCTGAGTCACGACGCGTTGCAGTCCATTCACGAACATCTGCAAGAACGACTCGCCGAGCGCGACTGCGCGCTCGCGACGCTCGAGTTCTGCCCACATCATCCGGACGATGGGTGCGTGTGTCGTAAGCCACGCCCGGGCATGCTGTGCAAGGCACTTGTTGATCTGGGTGTGCCGGCGGCGCACGCCTGCTTCGTCGGGGATTCGCGCAAGGATCTGCTCGCGGCCTGGGCGGCCGGGGTCCAGCCGGTGCTGGTGCGCACGGGCAACGGCGACGCCACAGCCGCGGCGCTGCCAGAGACGCCGGCGGGTGCTATGGCGCCGCTCGTCTTCGACGATCTCGCCGCCTTCGGCCGCAGCCTGCTGGGCGATCTGGACCCATCCAACTGATGGTGCGCGCGTTCCGCTACCTGCAGGCCAGCCTGTTCTACACCGGCTACACGATCATCACGATCATCTGGGGCACCCTGTCGGTGCTCATCGGGTGGATGCTGCCGTACCGGCTGCGCTTCGACTTC
>JBCDHO010000191.1:0-5766 GCA_038749855.1 Pseudomonadota bacterium | reverse complement strand
CAAAACCTTAACTCAAGTACCCCAGTATGAAAGTGATTTTCGCTTATTGGTAGAGCCTATAGATGAGAATGCTAAAAGCAATTTATCAAATCTTACGCCGAAGGCGTCATTGCGGCGTCAGGTCTGATGCAGGGTGCACCCTTCAATGTCTACGGTCTGCTGGCGAACTCGGAAATTCCCTGGCCGACGGTCACGCTGAGCACCGGGGAAGAGGCACTCATCAACTCCCAGGGTTACAGCCGCCACCGCAGCTCCCGCGTCTACGAAGACCGCAAGGCCGTCTTCGATGCGTTCTGGACCACCTGGGGTAAGTTCAAGGGCACCGCCGGTACGACGCTGTCCTCGCACCTGAACGCGCAGCTGTTCACCACCCGCGTGCGCAACTACGACGACACGCTGACCCGCAACCTGTTCTCGGACAACCTGCCGCGCGAGGTCTACGACACGCTGGTCAAGGTGACCAACGAGAACCTGCCGTCCCTGCACCGCTACCTTGAGCTGAAGGGCCGGGTGCTGGGCCTGGAGGACATGGGCTACGAGGACATCTATGTGTCCATGGTCGAGTCACCCCGTGAATTCAACATCGAAGACACGATCGAACTGGTGAACAAGGCGAGCGTGCCCCTGGGCGAAACGTTCTCCGACAAACTCGCCGACGCCGCCAGCCAGCGCTGGATGCACGTCTACCCGACGCCCGGCAAACGCTCCGGCGCCTACATGTCCGGCTTTGTCTACGACGAGCACCCCTACATCCTTCTGAACCACCAGGATGACTACAACTCGGTCTCTACCTACGCCCACGAGTGGGGCCATGCCATGCACCAGGTGCTGGCGAACGAGACCCAGCCGCAACACCTGGCCGGCTTCTCCATCTTCACGACGGAGGCGGCCGCCATTGCCCAGGAGCTGCTGACGCAGACCTACATGCTCAGCAACGCGACCACGGACCAGGAGCGGCTCTACTACCTGGGCTACGCGCTGGAGCAGATCCGCACGACCTTCTTCCGCCAGACCATGTTCAGCGAGTTCGAGGGTGAGATCTACGCGGCCATGGAGCGGGGCGAGCCCCTGTCCGGTGACCGGATCACGCAGATCTACGGCGATATCCTGCGTCGCTACCACGGTGCCGACCAGGGCGTGATGCGCATCGACGAGCTCTACCACAACGAGTGGCTCTTCGTGCCGCACTTCTACTTCAACTTCTACGTGTTCCAGTACTCCACGTCGATCGCCGGCGCGGCCTACTTCACGGAACAGATCCTGAACGGTGGCCAGGCAGAACGGGACAACTACCTGAACTTCCTGAAGGCCGGCGGCTCGAAGCACCCCTACGACCTGTTCATGGATGCCGGCCTGGACATGGCCTCGCCAGAGCCCTACGAGGCCCTGATCCGACGCATGGACCAGCTGCTGGATGACTTTGAAGCGACGCTGAACCGGGTTGAAGCGGCCCAGGCCGCCGAGGCCGCTGCTGCGGAGCTCGCGGCGCGCTGAGTCGACCGTGCTGACAAGTCACCTGGGGCGCCGGAGCGGCGTCCTGGCAAAAGGACTCGTGCAAGCCGCCTTCCGAAAGAAGGCGTGACAGGAAAAAGGGTGGGTGGCAGCTGGCCACCCACCCTTCTTTTTAGAAGCGAATCGTGGCTTTCTGCCGCTCGCTGCGGAGCAAGGCGCTCCGCACTTCCCCCGCTCGCTCAATGTTCACGAGGTTGGCCTGTTCGGGCCAGACATCCCGCAGTGCGTCGTGGATGATCGTAAGGGCGGTAAGCTCATCGGGAATGGGGGCTTCTGAGTAGACCCACAGGTGGGGTCCGTCGACCTCGTTGCCGACGCGGGTCAGCGCCAGGGGTTCACCCGCCGGGTCCATCAGTGAGAAACGCGTGGCCACATAGGCTTCGAATTGTTCGCGATCAGCGGCGCTGCCGAGCAGGTCCGCACCGGGTCCGAGCACGGACTGGATGGCGTGTTCGGCGTCATGCAGCAGGAAGCGGTGCATCACCTCAATGTTGCCCGTGCGCTCATTGAACAAGATTCGGGTAACGGCTTCCTTCTGCTGGTGCGCGGCCAGCGGTGGGGTGCCGACAAGCAGGCTCACCAGCATGGCGCAGAGCATGAGCCGCGCCATCGTCAGTCCGCCCCGGATTCCAGCTCCGTCTTGCTGTCCTGCATGATGTCGCGGTACTCCATGCCCTCACGGTCCGGGGTTTTGAACATCTCGATGCGCGAGGGGACGATGCGGCGCGGGTAGTGGTTGTTCTCCACGTCCGTATCGGCCGTTTCCCAGTTGGGATCGATCACCACCTGCTCCAGTTCGCGGTCCGTGACGATCAGCTTCTTCACGTTGCGCGCGTTGCGTCGCCAGATCTCCGCCGGGATGTCCAGGCGCTCCGTGCGGCCGCCCTCATAGGTGAGCTCCAGCAGGATCGGCATAACCAGGCCACCGTGGTTGCTGAACTCCAGCACGTAGTAGTTCTGATCCTCCTCAAGGGCGCGGTCAAGGGCTTCGCGCTCCCAGTCCTCCAGCTCTGCGAGGAAGGCCTGGTACTCGTTGCGCTCCTTGTTGGTCACCGTGAAGCGGTCGTTCTCGTCGTAGAAATCGCGAATGCGGCGGTTCTCTTCAACCCAGGTGCGGCGCTCTTCCCGGTTCCGTTCGATGATGATCGACGGCGGCTTGTCGGCTTCTTCCTGGCGCAGCCGGTCGAAGTCGATGTCCGGGTCTTTCGTATCCAGCCGGAGTTTCCATACGCGGTCGATGCTGAGGTCAACGTGGTCCGTGCTGTAGAACCAGCCGCGCCAGAACCAGTCCAGGTCCACGCCGGAGGCTTCCTCCATGGTGCGGAAGAAATCTGCCGGGGCGGGGCGCTTGAACATCCAGCGTCGCGAGAACTCGCGGAAGGCAAAGTCAAAGAGCTCCCGGCCAAGAATCGTTTCGCGCAGGATCATGAGCGCCGCCGCCGGCTTGGCGTAGGCATTGGGCCCCAGCTGCAGCACCGAATCGGACTGCGTCATGATCGGCACCTGGTTCTCCGATTTCATGTAGTCGACGATGTTCCGCGGCTCGTTGTTCCAGGGAATCATCTCCGCATCCCACTCCCAGCCCGCGACCGCATCCAGGAAGCTGTTCAGCCCCTCGTCCATCCAGGTCCACTGGCGCTCGTCGGAGTTGACGATCATGGGGAAATAGATATGCCCGATTTCGTGGATGATCACGCCCACGAGGAAACGTTTTTCGGCCAGCGAGTAGGTGCGCTCCCCGTCGTCCTGGAGGTCCGTGCGCGGCCCGTTGAAAGTGATCATCGGGTACTCCATGCCACCGACCGGACCGTTCACGGACTGGGCGACCGGGTAGGGGTAGTCGAAGGAAAAGCGCGAGTACACCTCCATGGTGTGAATCACGACGGCGGTGGAGTACTTCGACCACAGGGGCTCGCCCTCCTTCGGATAGAAGGACATGGCCATGACCTCGGGCTGGACGTCGCCGCCCTGCTGGTAGCCCTGGGCGTCCCAGATGAACTTGCGCGAGGAGGCCCAGGCAAAGTCCCGCACCTGGTCCGCCTGGAAGCGCCAGGTTTTCTCCTGCGAGCTGCCCTCGCGCTCGTTCGCCAGCGCTTCCTCCGCGGTGACAATGAACACGGGCGCGTCGGCCGTGCGGGCGCGCTCGAGCCGTTCGCGCTGGGTGGCGGTGAGCACCTCGTCCGGGTTCTGCAGCGTGCCCGTGGAAGAGACGATGTGGTCCGCCGGCACCGTGATGTCCACGGTGTAGTCACCAAACTCCAGCGTGAACTCGCCGCGGCCCAGGAATTCCTTGTTGGTCCAGCCCTCGTAGTCCGTGTAGGCGTGCAGGCGGGGAAACCACTGGGCGAGCAGGAAGATGTCGTTGCCGCCGCGGCGCTCATCGTCCGGGAAGTGCTCGTAGCCGGCGCGGGCGGAAACCGCGTCTTCTTCCACGATGTTGAAGGCGAAGTCGATGACAAACTCCGTCGTTTCCCCGGGCTTCAGCGGTGCGCGCAGGTCAACGCGCAGGTTCGTGCCGACCAGCGCATGGGACAGGTCGCCGGCGTCATCGCGGATCGAGGGCAGGTCGTAGCCCAGCTCGTTGTCGGCCATGAACTGCCGACGGCGCAGCTCGTCCAGGCTGATCTGAGGCGGCGTGTTGCCGTCCGCGTCCTGCACGGCCGGGCCCCGGCGGCTGCTGTCGGCGAAGGCGGCGCTTCGCTCGGCCAGGGAGTCCTCTCGGAAGCGGTTCTGGTCCAGCTGCAGCCAGAGAAAGCGCAGCGTGTCCGGGCTGTTGTTCGTGTAGCGAACCCGCTGGGTCGCCTCAATGCGCCGATCATCCTCGACCAGCTGCACATCGATGTCGTAGTCGACCTCCTGCTGCCAGTATTCGTGGCCCGGCTCGCCGCCGGCCGTGCGGTAGCTGTTGGCCGTAGGGAGCACCTCGTCCAGCTGACGGAACTTGTCCTGGAACTCGCCCTTGGTCTGGTCAATGGCGGCGAAGCTTGAGGTCGAGAGGAGCAGGGCAGCGAGGGGCAGCGTCGCGTTGAACAGGGCCACGCGGCGCAAACGGGGGGTGCATCGAATCATGAAAAAGCATCTTGAGCGGTGGTGAAGGGCGTGGACTATACCGCAGCGCGGCTCCCCTGCGGAAAATTGGCTACACTGAGGCAAACCGAAAAACGGCGCCGTCCGCGCCAGCCACCCAACCCACCGACTGCCGGCCCGAACTTTTCCCTGCTGAACGTCGCCCAGAGCACGGGCGAGGGAGCGTATGGGTCGACCGATGAGAGAGCGTCCAGTGAAAATCCAAAACCTGCTCCGAAACCCGCTGTTCCGTCCTTCGCTGCGGCAAACCGAGCGGCACATCCCCACGTCGCGCAACACCGCGCGGCGCAACACCACGCGCGGGTACAGCCTGCTGTTATTGGCACTGACGGCACTCCTGGCCGCACCGCTGCAGGCGGACCAGACCTTGCTGCTGCGCCAGCCGGCCCTCTCCGAAGATCACCTTGCCTTTGTCTATGCCGGCGACCTCTGGGTGGCCGAGCGCTCGGGCGCCAATCCCCGTCGCCTAACCTCGCATCCGGCCGAGGAGAACACACCGGTGTTCTCGCCCGACGGCAGCATGATTGCCTACGCCGCAGGCTACGAAGGCAATACGGACGTTTACGTTATTCCCGTGGCCGGTGGACAGCCCAAGCGCCTGACCTGGCACCCGGGGAACGACATTCCGCAGGACTGGGCCGCCGACGGCAGCGCCGTGGCCTTTACCTCCCGGCGCGAAACGGACCACGGCCGCTCCGCGCAGCTCTACCACGCGCCGCTTGACGGCACCTACCCGGAGCGCCAGATGAATGCCCGCATCGTTCAGGGCCGCTACAGCGGTGCCGGTGAGCTCGCGTACATCATCTTCGTGCCCGCCTATAACGGCCTGTTCGGCGGCGGTTCGGGCTGGCAAGGCTACGAGGGCGGCACAGCGCCGGCCATCAACATCATGAGCGCGGACCGCGACGCGGTCACCGTTATCGACGGCGTTGACGCCACGAACTTCAACCCCTTCTGGCTCGGTGAGGACGTGGTCTTTATCTCCGACCGGGAGAACGAGCGCTTCAACCTGTACCGCTACAACGGCGGCTCTGGTTCCCTGGACAAGCTGAGCCAGGAGGAGACCTGGGACGTGCGCGCGGCCGGTGGCCACGGCAACACGATTGTCTACGAGGCCGGCGGCCGGCTGAAGCAGCTGGACGTGGGTTCCGGTGAGGTCAGCGAAAT
>JBCDHO010000190.1:0-5774 GCA_038749855.1 Pseudomonadota bacterium | reverse complement strand
CGTCTACATCATGCTCTGTCTCGCCTTTGGCAGCTCGCCCAACCCACCCTGCTTCCGTGCTTTCTCCGAAACCATGATCAAATTGGCCAACGATCTAATGGCGTCTTCTCTCTTCAGAGGCCGGTCCAGAGCAGACGCTCCGTGCCGGTGCTGATACCGCTCCACAAGATATCCACCAGCACCTCATGGGCTGCGGGTTTCGGGAGGGTAACCGGACGCACGGAAAGCTTGCGCGGCTCATCGAAGATAACCGCGTGTGCAACCGTCAGCTGAGACGATTCGTTGCCGGGTGTTGTCACTGTGGATTGCATGACCATTGCTCTATATTGTCAGTGTAAACTGACTATAACAAATGTCAACTTAAGTTGACGGCATCGGCGAGCGTTTTATTGAGCCAGATCAACCGGGTTTTCGCGCGCTGATGACGCTGCAGATGAGTGGTACGTCCGTACCGTGATTTCGGACCCGCCGGAAACCCGCTGTTTTGAGCATGCGGCCCAGTTCACGTTTGCTTCTCGGCCGGCCACTGCCCATGGCCATGAGGTAGAACCGAAAGTAATTGCCGACCTGCCCGCCACGGTCGTGGCGGCCCAGCATCGGTTCAGCGATCAGCAAGGTGCCGCCGGGGGGTAGCGCCTCGAAAATCCGGGCGAGCAGACCGCGAATGGGTTCGTCGTCATGGTCATGGACAATGCGCACCAGCGTCATGAGATCGTGCCCCTGCGGCAGCGGATCCCGGAAGAAGTCGCCGCCCACCCGGGTCACGCGACTCGAGAGTTCCTGCCGATTCAGCGCGGCTTCGCTGTGTGGTATCACGGCGGGCAGGTCCAGGAGCGTCAGGGCGGGCTCCGGGTGTGCTTTCGCCACCGCGGTGAGGAATGCACCACTTCCGCCGCCCAGGTCGAGCACGGAGCGGTGGCGGCCAAAATCGTAGGCATCCAGTATCTGCTCCGCCACCATCCGCTGAGAGTCCGCCATCAGCTTCGTGTAGCGTTCGGTGGCTTTCGCTGGAAGGTCTTCTGGCTGGTTGGTGCCGGCGTAGGGCCAGAGCTTTGCAAGTTGCGTGCTCGGTGGTGGATTCCGCAGCAGGGCGACGGGCTCTGAGAGATCCGTGTAGAGGGCTCGGTGATGCAGGCTCATGGCCATCATGCCCGGATCTGAGCGCAAGACAGCGCCCTGGGCGCCCAGTCCCCAGTGATCCCGGCGACGGCGTTCCAGCAAACCGAGTTCCGCGGAGGCTTCGAGCAAACGGGTTAGGCGTAGCGCGTCCAGTTCGAGCTCGCCGGCGAGTTGCTCTGCGGTCGCCGCCTGATCGGACAATCGTTCCAGGAGATCGAGTTCCAGGCACGCAGCCAACACCTGGCTATTGATGAAGCCGGCGTTGACCGCGAACAGGTCGGCGGCGCGTCGGCGAGCCGTTGGCCGAGTGAGCGGAAATCGTTGCAGCCGGCGGCGAAGGTCGTGCTGCGAGAGTAGCCGGTTGCGCCACCCGGCCCAGCGGTTGAGGGTGGCCATGGGGTGAGCGTTCAGTCAGTCGCCGGCTGGACGCCGAGCGGGTTCAGGCCGCGGCGCGGCATCGCAACGCGAGTTTGACAAACTGCTCCGATTCGCGGGCGATGAGTTCGCGAAGGGCGGCTTCCCCTGGGCAAGCGGGTATGGAGCCCAGGGCTTCTTCAACGAGATCGCTCAGCCGCTTGGCCGACGCGCGCTGGCCCATTTCGCGGACTGCGCTGGGACGGTCGTTGTGGCGGTCCTGGCCGACCGGTTTGCCGACGGTCCGTGCGTCGCCATTCGCATCGAGGAGGTCGTCGGCGACCTGGTAGGCCTCGCCGATGCACTGACCCAGGCGTCGCCAGGGTTCCGCCTCGACGCCGGCTGCTGCAGCGCCGGCCATGGTGGCAGCGGCAAACAGGGCCCCGGTCTTTTCCTGCTGGTAGCGACTAAGGGGAATATCGTCTTCACATTCCCAGGCCTGACCCGCGACGATGCCGTGCGGTGCGCCAACGCCAGCACCAATGATGGCGAGCAGTGCGGCCAGTCGATCCGGCGCTGCGGTGCAGGCGCGCCCCAGAACCTGGAAGGCCATGACAATCAGGGCATCGCCTGTGAGCACGGCCAGCGGTTCACCGAAGGCAACGTGCAGGGAAGGCTTGCCCCGACGAAGGTTCGCATCGTCAAAGCACGGCAGGTCGTCATGCACCAGCGAGGCGCAGTGCAGCAGTTCGATCGCTGTCGCTGCGGCATCGGTCAGTGCGGGGCGATCATCTCCGTTGGCCAGTGCGACGGCAGCAAGCAGTCTTGGGCGAACCCGCGCACCGCCCGGAAACACCGCGTAGCGCAGCGCACAGGAGAGGCGTTCTGGCGAACCGTCGAGCGTAGACGTCGACAAGGTGTTGCTCAGTGCGTGTTCGATGCGGATCGGATCGATCATTGTGCTTCCGGCGACTTCCGCGACGAGCGACAGAAGCGCTATAGTGTGTTAATTGAGCTTGTCACTTATATGTGTCATGTAGAATAGACACTATGTTGGGAATCGTCAAACCGCCGGGCCCGCCTGCCTTCGATCTGCCGGTTGTGCGCGATGGCTATCGCTGGTGGTACCTGGATGCCGTCAGTGATGACGGCCGCCATGCGCTCGTGATCATCGCTTTCGTTGGAAGCGTTTTCTCCCCTTACTATTACCGGGCTCGCCAGCAGGATCTTGGTGTTCCCGAACACTTTTGTGCCATCAATGTCGCCCTGTACGGTCCGGGACGACGCTGGTGCATGACAGAGCGGGGAGAAGCCCGGCTTTCCCGGGGCGCTTCCCATTTCCAGGTCGGACCCAGCAGCGTTGAGTGGCGCGATGACCGCATGGAATTCATGATCCGCGAGCGAAGCACGCCCTTTGGCCGGCCGCTACGGGGTCGCGTGCGCGCCTGGCCAAGCGCCGACTGTGGTCTCGATGTGCATCTCGATCCACAAGCCCGCCACCGCTGGACGCCATGGTCACCCCACGCCGAGGTGCAGGTGGACCTCGATGCGCCGAACCTGCAATGGCGCGGGCGTGCTTATCTGGACGCCAACGCGGGTGATGAGCCTTTGGAGCGAGCATTCCGGACCTGGGACTGGAGCCGAACCGAGCGGGATGATGGCCTGCGGCTGCACTACGAAGTGCGCTACCCGGACGCGGGGCAGCAGTTACTGTGCCAGCACGTTCACCCGGACGGGCGTCACGTCGACGCTGAGCCTGCACCATCGCAACGGCCGCGTGTGACCGGTTGGGGTCTGCGGCGTGGTCCGCGGACGGGTCATCCGATTAACAGAATCCAGGGGCTGGAAGACACGCCGTTCTATTCGCGGACGCTCTTCAAGGCCTCGAGTGGAGCACACACGGTGCATGAGTTCCTGGATATGCGCCGCTTCGAGGCAAGCTGGGTTCGCTTCCTTTTGCCGTTCAGGATGCCGCGAAGAAAGGGGTAATCGTCTCGACACGTTCCGCTGCTTCGACCAGGAATCGGGTCTCCTCCAGCGGTGGTACGGGCGTCTCGTCACCTGGCTTGCGCACCCGAGCGATCGCCTCACTGAGCAGCGCAACCTTACGGCCCGTACTCACCACCGTGCGCGTGTTAATGGAATCGAGGCCTGAGCGCAGCAGTTGACGGCCAATTTCCCGGTAGATCGAGCGGGCGGCAAAGATACCTGGCTGGCAGCTTCGTGGCAGCTGTTGAATGCCGCTGACGGAACGATCGTAGAGTGTTTCCGCATCGTCGAGCAGACGGTGGATCACCTTGCCGAGCGCTTCATTGAAGCGGGGCGCAGCCAGAAAGTCATCGACATCGATGCGCTCCTGCTCAAGCCATGCCAGCGGCAGGTAGAGGCGTCCTGCCCGTGCGTCCTCACCGACATCGCGCGCGATGTTGGTGAGTTGCATGGCAACACCGAGGTCGCTGGCGCGGGCCAGGGCCTCAGCGTTTCGGACCCCCATGAGCACCGCCATCATCACGCCTACGGTCCCGGCCACACGCGCCGAGTAGCGGTAAACGTCTGAAAGGGTTTCGTAGCGGCGACCTTCGCGATCCCACTGAAAGCCTTCGAGCAAGGCGCGCGGTAGCGTATCAGGAACGTCAAATCGCTCTACGACGCCGGTCAGGGCACGGTCGACCGGGTCATTTTCCGGCCGCCCCGCGTAAATTTGATCCAGTCGTCGATTGAGCATGTCGAGCGCACGCTGCGGGTCATTGCCCTCGTCGATCGCGTCGTCGGCAATCCGGCAGAAGGCGTAGAGCGCCGTGGCCGGTGCGCGGTAAAAACCGGGAAGGAGCAGTGATGCCGCATAGAAGGACTTTGACCCGCCGCACAGAAGGTGCCGGCAGTGGCGCATGTCCACACGGTAGTCCATGACCGATTCGAGCGTCAGTCTGTCCATGGGTGTTCACCTTGTCGTTGTTGTTGGCGCATCATTGGCCAGTATCCGCGGCCGACGCATAGATCCCGCCGGCCCAGTGTTCGGCGATTTCGATGGCGTTGAATACCTGTTCCGGCTGCTCCTCGTGAGCGAGGTGCCCCAGCGCAGCCAACCGGATAATGCGCGCTTTGGGAACGCGGTCGGCCGCCCGCACAGCCTGGTCCGCTGGCACCGTTTTATCCGCTTCTCCAACCACGAGGCAGAGCGGACAGGGCAGGTGAGTCAGCCTGCGGTCGAGCTCATGGAGGTCCCAGTGCGCCATCATGGCCAGCGTGGCGGCAACGTGCGATTCGCGACTGAGCAGTTCGCGGTAGGGCTCGATGGCTTCCGGTGGTAAGGAAGACCCCGTGCTGGCGATGAGGCGCTCAACCGTGCCGGGCTTGCGGGCTCTCGAGGCGATGACGCTTGTGACTGGCGTGAGGGCGGCGAACACGCGGGCCAGGGGCTGGGCGATCGGGGCGAGAAAACCGTCATAGGGCTCCAGCGCTGCATTGACGCCGATCACGAGGCGCGGGGAACAGGCACCGGAAAGCACCAACTGCAATGCCAGGGCGGCGCCCGCCGAGTGACCGATGATGACCGCCGGCCGGAACGCCTGGGCCTCGAGCAGCGACGCGAGGGCGTGCGCCATGCCGCGCAGCGTAGGATTGCCTGCGGTGCCGGTCATTGCTTCGCTGAAGCCCTGGCCGGGCAGGTCCGGCACAAAGAGCTCGTGCCTCGTCGCCAGCCGCTCCAGCATGCCGTCCCAGGAATGGGTTGAGGCCCCAGTGCCGTGGAGCAGAAGCGTCGGGACTCCCTGGCCCACACGCTGCACGTGCCAGGTCAGACCGCCGGCCTGTACGTTCTCGCTTGCAGCACGATTGGGCCAGTGTTCAGGCGGTAGGGATGTGGCTCGGGGGGACGCGGCAGAACGGTGACGCGCCAGCCGTTGGAACACATCGGCCATGTCGGTGGGCTCACGCACGGTCATGCGCCCTTCTCCAGGGCGGCCGCCGCCTCGGACAGCCCGGCGGCGTTGGCGGCAGGCAAGGGAAGATAACGTGCCGCCATGGCCTCGGCCAGCGCGCGCGCCTTGGGGCGGGGTCGCCGGGAGGTGTCGACGACCAGGCAGTCCCACTGGTGCGCCCGCAGCAAACGGGCGGCCACCAGTGCCTCTTCGCCTGCTGGTCCGTGACCCGTACTGCCATCCAGGCAAACGTTGGCCCGCCCGTCTGTCATAAGGATGACGACCGGGTGCTGCCCCTTCTTCTCCAGGTCCAGCGCCAGTTCGCGAGCGGCATGAAGCCCGGCGGCCAATGGCGTGCCTCCGCCGCCCGGAAGGCCCGCG
>JBCDHO010000189.1:0-5812 GCA_038749855.1 Pseudomonadota bacterium | reverse complement strand
TGCGTTGTTCATGATCGATGTCCTTGTGCGTGGTGTGCGTGGTGTGTTTGAACGACGGGACACAGGTTATCGATAATGAAAACTGCAAAAAACAGCAGATATATAAAAATACTATTTACGAATTAGAAACAATATGCCGGGATTGCATCAAGGGCCGCTGACCGGCATCATGACGCCGTGCAAACACCCACCATCACCACCGTCGAATCGCCGTGCATCCGGGTATGCGCCCTGAATGCTGACGGCTTCTGCACGGGCTGCTTTCGGAGCCGCGACGAAATCACGGCCTGGACACGGCTGTCGCCGGAGCAGCAAGAGGAAGTGGTCGCGCTCTGTCGCGAGCGCGCTACCGATCCGGCCTTCAATAACTGCTAAAGCCTATTGACACCCCGCCTGGGGTGTCCTAACCGAGCTGGGCAGAGTAAGGAGCGTGGATAAGCTAGGCGCCACGGCTTTAAGGCTGTCGACGTCCACGGGGGCAAGGCTGGCGCTAGAGTAACGCCCGCACCAGCGGGCAAGTCATGCAGCGCGGTCCACCGCGTGCCCGGGACAGTTCCGAGCTGGGCAGGGTGATGGCAAAGCGCTTCCCGGACGCGTGTGCCGCCAGCGTTGTCGCAGGATCATCGATGAAGTCTCCGACCTTGATGATTCCATAGCCGTGCCGGTCCAGTTCCTCAAGCGTCGCCTCGTTGCGTCGATACATGAAGATCAGTCCGGGCGCGAGCGCAAAGGAATTGGCGCCGTCGGTCCACTGCTCGCGGGTCTGGCGAATGTGATCGTCCCGTCCACCGCAGGCGATGGGCTCGAGGTCCACACCGGCGGCCCGGCAGGCCTCGAAGAAGGAGCGGTGCCGCCGCCCCGGGTCTGCTGATTTTGATTCCAGGTCGATGGACACCGTGCTCAGTGTCTCCGCATAGCCCTCTTCGAACATGGGCGGATACACGAGGCACTCTTCCTCCGATATACGGGTAAAAATCGTATCCAGATGCATCTGAGAGCGACGCACGGGCATGCGCACCATGATCAGATGCCGGAAGATGCCGAGCTCACGGAGCGTATCGGCAAGCAGATCGATGGAGCGCTCCATGGTGCGTTCCGATACGCCGACGGTCACTACGCCTTCCTTGAGCACCAGCATGTCGCCGCCTTCCAGCGTCAGGCTGCCGAAGCGCGACCCTTGCGTCTGCATCTCCCGCTCCACGTCGAGGTAGTGCACGTTCGGGGCGAGGTCCGGATGCGTCGAAAAAATGAACTCACTCAGGGTGGTTTCCCGGGCCCTGGCGCGGCTTTTCATGGCAGCAATAATTAGACCGTTGCCGAGCACGGCCTGGGCGTCCCGGGACATAAGCAGATTGGGAAGTGGCGTCAGATCAAAGAAATGCTGCAGACTCATGGCCTCCGGTGCTGCAGGAATCCCGCCCACCAGCGCGTCGGAGAGTTCGGCGGGCGCCATGCCCTCGAGCCGTTCAACCAGGGCCGGGGCCAGGTACTCACGCTGCGCGATGCGGCGCACAAGGGCACCGGTGGTCTCCGGATCCCAGGCCAGGGCGGCCTCAAGCAGGTCGGTGAAATCCAGGTTGGTTGCACCAAACGCCTTGATGGCCTCGGTAAACCGGCCATGTTCCTCGCGGGCCGTCTTGCCATGAAGGATGTCGTCAAACAGGAGTCGCTCCATGAGCGCTGGCGGCATATCGTCCACCTCCCTGCCGGGCTGGTGGGTCATGAGGCACTCAAGGCGGCCAATTTCGGAAAAAACACTCAGTTGCATGGCGTGGGGTTCTCCATCTTCTGGCGCCCCTGAGCGGGGGCGCTGTGCGCTGGCTTCTCGTTCATTGTCGGCGGCTGTGCAGGGCCCGCATCACCCTTTCCAGCCAATCCGGCGCAGCGCGGCCACGGTTCGTTCGGCGTAGCGCTCGCCGAGCATCATGGTTAGCTGCTCAGTTTCGAGGTCCGGCGCCAGCCGCGTGAGCTGGCGGAGGGCCCGGCGCGCCTCCTCGTCCTGGCCGAGCAGGGCGCGGCTGGCGGCGAGCACGCGCCAGGCAGACGGTTGATCGGCGTTCAGCGCCAGGCTCCGCTCGGCGCAGTCTGCGGCTTCAGCGGGCCGCCCGGCCTGGAAGTGGGCCGAAGCGATGGTGAACAGAAATTCATGCATGAGTGGGTCCCGGGGCGAGAGCCGAATGGCCTTTTCGACCACGGGGATGCCTTCCTCTGGCCTGCCGGAGACATTGAGCGTGGCACCCAGGGACCAGAGCGCCAGGGCCGAGCTCGGGTTAACGTCCACGGCTTTCTCGAGCACGGCGATGGCTCGGTCCCGGTCTCCTGCCAGGGACAAGGCGAAGCCGAGCGCCGTCAGGGCGGTCGGGTTGTCCCGGTCCATGGCGACGGCGGCTTCGGCGGCACGCATGGCCGCACGCAGGCTCTGCTCCCGGTCCGGGCTCCATCGGTAAATGATTTCATACATGTGGCTGAAGGAAATGATGCTTTCCGCCATGGACAAATCCGGCTGGAGCTCCAGGCCGCGCTCCGCCCAGACGCGGGCCTTCGTGATGTCCTCCGGTGTATGCCGATAAAGGTGCCAGAAGCCGCGCAGCACGCAGTCCCAGGCGTCCGGGTTCTCCGGAGAACGTCGGATCGCATGCAGCATCTCGCTCTGGACCAGGGCTGGCCCGACGGCCCCGGCGATGGCGGCGGTGATTTCGTCCTGCACCGCAATGAGGTCGTCCAGTTCGCGGTCATAGCGGCCTGCCCATACCTGATGCCCGTCCTGGGCGTCCTCGAGCTCGGCTGTAACCCGCACTCGGTTGCCAGCACGGCGGACGCTGCCGGTCACCACGTAGTGCGCGCCGAGTTCACGACCGGCGCGCGCGGAGTCCTCTTCCCGCCCCTTGTAGGCGAAGCTGGAGTTGCGGGAGATGATCGGATAGATGCGCAGGGCCGCCAGGCTGGCGATGAGGTCTTCGGCGAGGCCGTCGGCGAAATAGTCCTGTTCCGGGTCATCGCCCAGGTTTCGGAAGGGCAGGACAGCGATGGCGCTGCGCCCGCCAAAGCCTGGGACGTGATCGAAGGGCGTGTCGGTTCCGCCGGAAGAGGCAGGATTCTCTTCGGCCACATGGGCAGTCGGTGTATCGTCGGCTGCCTCCACCACCTCGAAGACGTGGACCGGGCGGGGAACGTTCTTGAAGGCTCGTTCTCCGAGGTCGCGAAAGGCGAGCGGCACTTTGCCCTCCACCTGCTCGACGACCGACCGAGATACGGCCACCGTGCCCGGTTTGGCCTGAGACTCAAGACGAGCCGCGACGTTGACACCATCACCGGCAATCCGGTCGCCGATGACCACGAGGTCGCCCACGTTAACGCCGATACGAAAGTCCATCCGGTGGTCTTCCGGTAGGTCCTCATTGGCCTCCGCCAGCTGCTGTTGACCCTCCATGGCGCACTGGACCGCATCCACGGCGCTGGGAAACTCGGCGAGGAGGTTATCGCCCACCATGTCGACCACGCGGCCGCCGTGCTGGCGTACCAGGCCACACAAAATGCCGCGATGCCCGTCCAGGGTCGCGATGGCGGCGGCTTCATCACGGGCCATCAATGCCGTATAGCCGACGGCATCGGCGGAGAGGACGGCAGCGAGGCGGCGCTCCATGGCTCGGTGTCACTCCGTTATCAGGGACAGAAACAGGCTGTGCAGAAACAGATTCGACATGCCCAGCTGCAATGATAGGGCGAGTCGGGCCGGCTCGCCTATACTTCGCAAGTGTTCAACGCACCCTGGGGGGTTATGTCATGGATCTGATTGAAATGGGAACGCAACTGCTGTCCGAGCAACTGGGCCTCAAGGTCGACGCACAAACGGTACGTAGTGCGCTCGATGGATTGATGGGCGACGGGAAGGGGGGCCTGGATGTCCAGGGCCTCGTGGGCAAGCTGTCAGAGGGGGACAACCTGTCCGCCATGCTGGGCAGCTGGCTGGGTGACGGCGCGAATGACGCCCTGTCTTCCGACATGGTCGGTCAGCTGCTGGGGCAGGAAAACCTGTCGCAGTTCGCGAGTAAGGTTGGCGTCAGCTCGGATGCGGCCGCAGGCGGCCTGGCGGACATGATTCCCCAACTCATCGACAAGGCGAGCAGTGGGGGCTCACTGCTGGACCAGTTCGCGGGCAGCGGTGGCGGGCTGCTGGGGGCGGCAAAATCGTTCCTGGGTTAGTCCGCGTTGAACGCCCCTCAGGGGGTTGATTCGGTCTCGAGCCGGGCGGCACTGGGGTCCGGCCCGAGCGGTGAAATGCCCAGTCGCTCTACGTCCACTACCGCTGCGTCGTAGTTGGCGCGGGCGATGCGGGTCGTCAACTCCGCTTCAAGGAGGCGGATTCGGGCGTTTGCTGCGGTTTCTTCGCGTACATTCACCAGAAAAAAGTCGCTCGCGCCGCTCTCGAAGCGCCGGACTTCGGAATCCCTCATGATCTCTGATTGTCGGACCTCGATCGCCGCAAGCTCCTGGAGCTGATTGGCGAATGCCAGATCAAGGAGGATGTTACGAACCTCGAGCTCGATGCGCTCCCGGGCCAGCTGTTGCTCGTAGGTCGCGGCCTGGAGCTCCGCCTGTGCGGCGGCGAGTTGTCCACGGGCCGCCCGCTGCTGGAGTGGGACGGAAAACGTCATGGCCAGAATCGTGTCGGTCGTATCCCGGGAGGGCCCGCCTTCGGCAATGGAGCCAAAGGGTTGCTGAACTTCGACACCCAGGTCCAGGCGCGGCTTCATGGCATTTTCGGCCAGGTCGATCTCCAGCTGCACGCGCTGGGCGGTGGCACGCAGCATTTCCAGCTCGGGGCGGCGCGCGAGCGCGGCCTGCGTCGCCGCATCCGGCAAAGAGGTGTACATCACCGCGGCCCCCACCTGTTCCGGTGAGGGCAGGCGAGCAATGCCAGGCAGCTGGGGACGACCATTCTCGTCACGAAAATAAAAAGCCAGGGCATTGCCAGCTTTCATGAGATCTCGTCGGCTGGAAGTGACCAGCGCCTGGCGACGCGAGATATTCTGCTGGTTTTCGGTCAGAAAAATCTCAGCTACGGCGCCTCGTTCGACCTGCTCGCTCAGTCCTACCTGTCGCTCCGTGGAAAGGCTCAGGAGATCTGCATAGACAATCACCTGCCGCCCGAGCGCGACCCAGCGCCAATAGGCGATCAGCGCCTGCTGCTGCACACCGATTTTCGTGAGCATGACATCCAGCTCAGCCTGCTGGCGAGCAACCTGGGCGTCAGCCCGTTGGAAGCGGGCCGGGTCAAAGGCCTGATCACGCAGCAGGTTGAACAGGGCACCGATCTTGGCTTTGCCGCCAGTATTGGTAAAAAACTCATCTTCGTAGATCGGAAACGTGCCGTCGGAAATGGAATAGCCGCCGTAGACTGAAGCGCCAAAGTCCGGCAGCCGCTGGCTGGCCCTGCCGTCAATGACCCGGCCGTCGTAGAAGCCGTCGACGCGACCGTAACCGTCAACGTCGAACACCAGGTCGAAGGCGCCCTCGGCTGCCATTGCCTCGCTGGCCGCGCCACGCAGCTCAGCCAGACTGGCGAGGATTCTCGGGAAATGGCGCTCTGAGGCCGCCAGCACCTCGGCAGGCAGCAGTGGGTCCTGAGGCGACTGGGCGCGGGCGCCGCCCGGCAACAGCACGCTGGTCATGCAGGCAGCCGTGATCCACCACGCCACCGCCAGGCCGAGCATTCGTCGGCAATGGCCCACCGGTCGCTTCAAGGAATCAGCCCGTTCCGCCAGCGGGCGTTTCCCCCGGGGGGAGCCGCGGTGGGGAGGTGTTCATCAGG
>JBCDHO010000188.1:0-5834 GCA_038749855.1 Pseudomonadota bacterium | reverse complement strand
GTGAAACCCGCTGCTCCTGGAGTCATCCAAGCGTGTCCTCAACGAAAAACATACGCCTGGTTGCGCTTAGCTTGCGCGTGTTCCTGCGGCGCGTCTCATGGATCTGTCAACCACGCTCAAGGACCGCGTCATCCTGTAACAGGACCTCGGGCAGACTACCCCCTCCCAGGGACTGCCCCCTTCGGCGACCCCCAATTGGCGGCCCCATGCGTTATGTCCCCAGGCTGCCTTGTAAAGAAAAAGTTCAGCGTTAACAGTCATTTGTTGAATCCCCGTTAAACCATAGCTGGGGCATCGACTTCCTGCCAGTTCTGGGTCTCGGCTCGGGATCATGGGTGCACCCTCGCCGCTGCTGAAAGGGCGACCGTTAGTGAATTTTTGACACCGCTCGTTGAACCTTCCCCCTTCACGGGCGGCCCCGTGCGTTAGCTTCAGCTTCAACAATGTTTTCGAAGCGAGGTCCTGTCTTGCGCCATCGTCAATCGCCCCTCTACCTGTGGGGACCGTGCACCCTCCTGCTGTCGCTGTCCACAACCCCCGCTTTTGCCGATCCCGGCGCGCTTGCGGTCGAGGTAATCGATGCGGTCACACGCCGGCCCATCGATCGCGTCGTTGTGTCCGCTGAATCCCGCGAGGGGGCCGTTCAGTCTCAAACAACGGAAGACGGGGTAACAACCATCGCCGAGTTGGAGGCGGGCTATTTCACCCTGAGGGCTGAATCGGCCGGCTACGTCACCGCGGTAGAGCCGGCGGTCCTGGTGCTCGAGCGGCGGACAGGACGCATCGTCTTCGAACTCCTGCCGGTGAATGACACGATCGAAGAAGTGGTCGTCATCGGCCGTGCGCGGGAAGCGGATCCCTTTGGCGCCGTCTCCGACAGCTACCTGAACCGTGACGAATTGCGCAATGCCGCGGGCAGCGGCAGCGACGCCCTGCGCGCGCTGAACGGCCTCCCGGGGCTGGTGTCCCGGGGCGAGTTCGCCAACTACACGGTCCGTGGCCATGGCCCGAGGAATAACCTGATCTTTGTCGACGGCTTTCCGTTCCAGCAGGTCGTGCACTTCGAGCAGACGCTGGGCGAGGAAGAAGACGTCATCAACGGCGGACGCTACTCGATCTTTGCGCCGACGGCCGTGGCGGGTGCGGAATTTTCCCCCGGCGGCTGGAGCGCCGAATTCGGGGGGCGCAAAGCCTCACTGCTGCAGCTGGAAGTCGCCGGAGGCGCGCCGACCCCAGTGGCCAGCCTGCGCGTTGACCTCGCCGGCCTGGAATTTCTCTATGACGGCCCAAGCGGCTTTCACGACGACACTTCGATGTTTGTACAGGCGCGGCGTTTCGACTTCGGCCAGCTCTTTGACCTCCTGGGTGAAGACGACATCGGCGAACCGGTCATGACCGACGTCATCGTCAAGACCCAAACGCAGTTTGACGAGAACGATGAATTTGAGTTTCTTGCCATCTACGCGCCGGAGGAGTTCACCCGTACGGTTGATAACGTACTGGCTGCTGCCGAAGAAGAGGAAGGCATTGAGGACGTCGCAGTCCGGGATGTGGACCAGGAGCTATGGCTCGTGGGCGGCACCTGGCGACATCTCTTTGGTGCTGATGGCGAGTGGACCAACCGCCTGTATGTGCGAGAGTTCGATAAGGTCTCTGCCGAGGGGGAATCATTTCCCGATCTCGTCCCCCCGGGCACCCCGGCGGACCAGGTGCCGGTCCGCGAGGAGTTGCTCACGGTTCGTGAGCAGGAGTCGGAAATCGGCTGGCGGAGCGACGTTGTCATCGGCAACCGCCTGGGGCTGTTTTCGGCCGGGATTCAGCTCACGAGCAACGACATTGACTATTCCACGGAGCTGCGCGAAGACTGGATTCGCTACATCTATGAATCGGATGATCCGCGACCACCGGGTGCTGACTTTATCGTGCTGCGTCCTGAAGTCATCAATTCGGCCTACAGCTCGAGCGAAACCAACTACTCGGCCTATGGAGAGCAGGTCTTTGACTGGGGCGCCGCCACGCTGCGGGCGGGACTGCGCTATGACCGGGTCGGCTTCAGCGATGAAAACCTCGTTTCGCCGCGCATCGGCTTTAACTACGCGGTCTCGCCAAGGCTTCGCCTGTCCGCAACGACGGGCATTTTCTATGAGCAGCCGAGCAACCTCGCCCGCGCTGCAGACCCGGAGAACTTTGACCTCGAAAGCGAGGAGCTGACCCACATCGGCGCCGGCTTTGATGTTCAGCTGACGGACACGCTGAATCTCCTGGTTGAGGCCTATTACCAGGACATGGATAAGCTTCTCGTGCCGGACAGCCGTACCAACGGCCGGATCTCCAATGACGGCACGGGAACCAACTACGGCCTCGATCTGGTTTTGAGACGTGATTTTGGCAATGGCTGGTCGGGAGACTTTGTGTATTCCTACAACCGCTACCGCCGGAACGACAATGACGGTGAGGGCGAGTACGACTGGGACTTCAACCGGGAACACTTCGTGTCGGTTGGGGGTCGCTGGGAAATTAATGACCGTTGGCAGGTCGCCGGTCGCTGGCGCTACGGTTCCGGGCAACCGATCGACCGCTTCATCATCAACGAAGACGTGCTCGCGCCGTTCCCGCCCGTCCGCTTCTCGCAGGAAATCACCGACACACGCTTCGAGCGAGGCGACCCGTTCCACTCCCTCGACCTGCGCGTCGACTATCGGCGTCCCATTGGCCCCCTGAACTTCGTGGCCTTCCTGGACATCCTGAATGTCTATGGCGGTTCATCCGGCGAGGCGCCCGAGGTCAACCTATTGACCGGCGAGTTGATCAATGACGAGGAAGACGCTCTGCCGCTCTTTGGGGTCATCTTTGAGTACGCCTGGTGAACACCACGGCGTAGTGAGAGGATGCGCAAGGTGAAAACGAACTCCCCTGTCATCAACGGCTCCGTATTCAGCCTGTGGCCCCTCGGACGAACGCTGGCGATTGTGGGCGTGTCCCTCGTGGTTCTCCTGGTCATCGTGGAACCCGAAGCCAGCTTGGGTCTTGGCGTGGTCGAGCGCACGTTGTTCTGGACCGTCAATATCGGTATGGCGCTGAGCGTGTTCTACGCAGCGAGCCTGTTCCTTTTGCCCCGCTTTCTGCACCACCTGCCCGCCTGGCTTGCGCTCCTGCTTGCAGGTATTGCCGGCGCCGCGCTGCTGGCACCCTTCGCCTACCTGGTCGAGCAGGTGCAACCGGCTTCCTGGCACATGCCCGATGATGGCGATGCGCTGGACCGCTTCAAGGCGCTCGGTACCTGGCAGGGTGTTCTCGCCAAGTTTCTCGAAGCGGGGCCCCAGCTGCTGCTGCTGTGGATGGCCATCAACCTGCCGTTCGTTTATGGCCGCTTCGCAGTCAAAACATCACCCGATGGGTCTGCTCAGACCCAGGGCACCCGCGAAGAGGACCTGCGAAAAGACGAAGCGGGCAGCTATGCGGAAGAAGCCCGCAAGGACTTCCTGAGCGAACTGCCCGAGGCCCTCGGTACGAACGTGCTCGCCATTTCCTCGGACCTGCACTACCTGCATGTGCATACGGACCAGGGGCACTGCATGATTCTGGGCTCCCTGCAGCGCGCCAACGATGCCCTGGGCGACACGGGTATGCGCGTTCACCGGGCGCACTGGGTCGCCCGCCGCGCCATCGTGAAGATCGTCAAAGACGGCCAGCAGTGGAGCTGCCTGCTGACCAATGGGCTGAAAATCCCCATCAGCCGCCGCAACAAATCCACGGTGGCCGGCTGGTTCGGGCACTCAACGAAGATCACGCCAGTCAAGGACACAAAGCGGGGGGCGGCGTGAGCGCTGATCAGCAACCGAACCCGCCGCTATCATCGGACGAGCCCATCCCGCACAGTCTGATGGCCAAGGTATTTCATTGGGGATTCATCGGCGTGCTCGCTTACGCCTGGCTCAAGCAGGTGGACGAAGTCGAGGAGCTTGAAGACGCGAGCTTTCTGATGGAGGAGTTCCTGTTCGCGACCGTGTTTCTGCTCTTGCGGCTGGCCCGGTTTATTTACATGCGATCGACGCGACCAAGCGCCCTGCCCGCGAGCACGCCAAAGCGGGCGAAGCGGCTGGCCCGGGCCGTGCACCTGGCCATCTACGGGTCTCTCGCCCTGCTGGCCATCACGGGGCTGGCCATTGGTGGGATGTTTGCGGCCGGCGTGTCGGAAGGCTTTGTCTTTGGAACCGTCCTTTGGCTCCACGAGGTGTTTTACTGGGCAAGCGTCAATTTCATCGCACTGCACGTCATCGCTGCCCTTTATCACCGCTACCTCGGGGACGGAATCTGGAGCTCGATGGTTCCGGTGTTCAAGGAGAAAGCGAACCGGCATTGAGGTGCAAATCGCCAGCCCGACCGGCGGGCGTTTCGAGCTGGATTCCTCGGCCAGCAGAACCACAGCAAAACGTTATGGGACTTCCGGCCCGAAGAATCAGGGACATTAGCCTGACTGGCGATGCTCAGGGCAACTGGGTATCAACCACACGGTGATACAGCCGATGGCGAGCAGCACGAAACCGGCGCCCCTGAGCCACCATCCTTCCACCACAAACACCAGCGAGGAGCTTCCGACAACAGCCATGGCGATGAAGGCCGTGCGCTTTGCCGCGCGGGGGATGCAGCGATTCCGCTCCCAGTTCTCTATGAGGGGGCCGAAGGTCGGGTTGCTCAGCAGCCACTGATGAAGCTGATCGGACGAACGGGCAAAGCAGGCAGCCGCTAGGATCAGAAACGGCGTTGTGGGGAGGAGGGGCACGACGACGCCGGCTGCCCCCAGGACTACGAACACTGAACCGAGCAACTTCAAAAGTGCGCGACGAAAAGGTGGTTGCTCCAGACGCTTCATGTCTCGCTGTTCCAGGGCCTTGCCGCAGTCGATCTAGGGGAAGTGTAACGCGCTGCACGAACGCTGGGTCACAGGTCAGAAGGATCGAGGCTCCGCCGCGGTCTTTGCGGTATGGCGAAGACGACCGGTTAAACACCAAATTTGCGCTGTCGCTACCAATGGTGTTGACGAACTCAAGGCGAAAGCGCGCCGGAGTGCTAACCTCTGTTGCCGGAACGACGATTGGCTGAGCCAACATGAGGCCAGGATTCACATCGCTTCGTTCTCTCGGAGGAGTAGCTATCGTGGAAGTTGCCGATTCACCCAGATTGAGCTTTGCCCCCATCACCGACCAGGATGCTGAACTGCTGTTTGAACTGGACCAGGATCCGGAGGTGATGCGCTACATCAACGGCGGCCACATGACCACTATGGAGGAAGTGCACGAGGTGTTCATTCCGCGCCTGAACGCCTATCGGAACCCGGTAAAAGGCTGGGGCCTGTGGAAGGTCACCGTCAAGGACGAGCAGCGCTACGTCGGCTGGATTCTGGTCAGGCCGATGGATTTCTTTGGCGAACAGCCCCAATGGAACGATATCGAGCTGGGCTGGCGATTCAAACGTGATTCATGGGGCAAAGGCTATGCCACCGAGGCCGCCCGGGCCGTGTGTGATGCCATCGCAACGCAGGATGAGGTTCAAAAGATCTCAGCCGTTGCCATGGAGGACAACCTCGCTTCGATCGGCGTGATGAAAAAGCTGGGTATGCGCTATCTGAAGACCGATATCCACAAAGACCCGCTGGGTGATATGAACGCGGTTTTTTATTCCATGGATGTTTGACGCTTTCAGACTGTTGCGAACTGATGCACCAATGAACATCCTCAAAGCCTCGTCAATCCTGCTAGCGGCTGCGGTGCTGTGCAGCACGGCCCTTGCCGAAACCGAACTCGTGCCGCGCTCAAGCGTCCAGGCCCAGCCCC
>JBCDHO010000187.1:0-5879 GCA_038749855.1 Pseudomonadota bacterium | reverse complement strand
GTTCGGGCGCCTGCGCCTTGAGCTCAACCAGTCCGGCGAGTTCGAGACTTATGATCTTGAGCTCGACTTCAAGGATGTATACCTGGGTCGACGCTTCGGCGCGCACACCCTGATTGCGGGGCTGCATCCTACGCTTACCTTCGACGTGGTCGAAAAATCCTGGGGCAAGCGACACCTGATGCGAACCCCCCTGGATCTGCAGGGTGAACCCAGTCGCGATACGGGGGTTTCGCTCAAGGGGCCACTCGGCAACAGTGGCGCCTTTGCTTATCGACTTATGGCGGGTACCGGCGCCGAATTCGGCGCCGAGGCCGGGGACGGTCGTAAATACATGGCGGCCCTGAACTGGCAGTTGAGCGAACGCTGGATGCTGGACTTTTACCTGGACAACGAGAAGCTCACCGGGCCTACCGATCGCAGGACGTGGCAGGTTTTCCTCGAACATGCCGCGGAGCGCTGGCGCGTTGGCGCCCTGTACACGAACCAGGATCGAGAAGAAGACCCGCCGCTGGAGGTGGCGTCCGCCTGGTGGGTGGGCGCCCTTAGCGCGCGTACAGAACTCATCGCCCGCATCGACCGGATCATCGAACCCAGCCCGCGCGGGGACAACATCAGCTATATCCCCTTCGACCCGTCGGCCCCGGCCACGATGTTCTACACCGGCGTGGAATTCTCCCTGGGCGAGCACGTTTCGCTCACACCCAACCTGATCGTCACCCACTACGACCGCAACGACGAGGGCATCCGCCCTGAAACGGATGTTTACCTGCGTCTGACCGCCTTCGTAAACTTCGAATAGGGCAAGCGCCGATCACGAAACACTGGTGTCGGTTCGGACGTCTCGAGCCTGGAGTCTCAAGTGCCAGGTCCCAGGACCCGGGGCTCGGGACTCGAAGCTCGGAACTCGGAACTCGGGACTCGGGACTTGAGACTCGGGTCACCGGTAGCCTTCTGCCTGGAGGGAAAACAACCGGGCATAGTGGCCGTCCAGCGCCATGAGGGCCTCATGGTTGCCGCGCTCAATGATGCGCCCGTTCTCGATGACCACTATGAGGCTGGCCATGCGCACGGTCGAGAAACGATGTGAGATGAGAATGGCGATGCGGTTGCTCGTCAGGCGCCGGAAATGCTCGAAGATGGTCGCCTCGGCACCCGCATCCATGGCGGCCGTTGGCTCATCAAGCACCAGGATATCGGCGCCGGTGCGCATGAAGGCACGGGACAGGGCAATCTTTTGCCACTGGCCGCCGGAGAGCTCCTGGCCATCCTTGAACCACTTACCGAGCTGCGTCCCGAAGCCCCGGGGCAGGTCCTCGACGAGCTCATCGGCCATGCCCTTGACGGTCGCTTCCCGCCAGCGTGCCTCGTCATCAAAATGGGTGACGTCGCCGACGCCAACGTTTTCACCCAGCAGGAACTGGTAGCGGGAGAAGTCCTGGAAGATTACGCCGATGCGGGCGCGCAGGGTTTCTTCCTCCCAGGCCTGCAGGTCCAGGCCATCCAGCGTGATCCGGCCAGACGTCGGCGTATAGAGCCGCGTCAGCAGTTTGATCATGGTGGTTTTGCCGGAACCGTTCACGCCCACGAGCGCCAGCGATTCGCCGGGGCGGATGTGCAGGGTGATGTCCTCCAGCGCAGGCCGGCGCGCACCGGGGTAGGTGAAGCACACCCCGTCGAATCGAATGCCGTCTTCCGGCTCAGGGCCCCGTGTCTCCGAGCCCAGGCGCTCGGGGTCCGGCGTTTCGAGGTATTCATACAGCGTAGAGAGGTAAAGGTTGTCCTCGTACATGCCGCTGATGGCGCTCAGGCTGGCGGAGACGGCAGCTTGCCCCTGGCGAAACAGCATCACGTACATGGTCATCTGTCCCAGGGTGATGCGGCTGGCGACCGCGGCCACCGTCACCCAGGCGTAGGCGCCATACAGCGCACCGGTCCCGAGCAGACCCAGCAAGAAACCCCAGCCATCGCGTCGGATCGCCAGCGCGCGGTCCCGTGAATAGAGGCGTCGGAAGATTCCCCGGTAGCGCTCCAGCAGCAAGGGGCCCAGACCAAAGAGCTTGACTTCCTTAACGTTGTCCTCCCGCGCCAACACCGTCTCGAGATAGATCTGCATGCGCGTGTCCGGCGAGCGCCAGCGAAACAGCGCGAAAGCGTCGTTGGAAAAACGCGTTTCGGCGATGAAGGAAGGCAGACCGGCCAGCACGAGCACGAGCACCGCCCAGGGCGAAAACTGAACCAAAAGCACGCCGTAACTCACCAGGGAAATCAGGTTCTGGGCGAGACCAAAGATGCGCATGACCAGCGACAGCGGGCGGCTGGAGGCCTCGCGGCGGGCACGCGTCAACTTGTCGTAAAACTCTGAATCCTCGAACTGGGCCAGCTCAAGGCGGACCGCCTTCTCGAGAATCATCATGTTGACGCGCTGGCCGAGCTGCGCGCGGAGCAGGGCCTGGCACAGGGAGATGCCCCGCTGGGCACCGGCGATGGCAGCGACGATGCCAGCCTCGAGCGCGACGAGCCAGAAGATCTCCGCCATGTTTGACGCGCCCGTTTCCGACGCTCGCTGCGTGGCCGCCACCACGGCGTCGATGATGAGTGCGCCCACCCAGGCCATGGCCGCCGGCAACAGTCCGGCAGCGATCGTGCACAGGCCGAGCGCGATGGTCAAAAGTCGGTTGGTTGACCAGACGAGTGCTAGGGCGCGACCGCTGAAGCGGAACACACTGAGAAAGCCCGCCCCTGGCTCGTGGGGCGGACCCTGTTGCTGGTCGATCTTGCTGTTCGCCGTGCTCGCCATGCGGCGATTCTAGCCGCACCGGCGCCTGCAGGAGTCGACTGGCCGGGGGTAACCCGCCAAAAGAAAAGACCGCCGGTAGTGGCGGTCTTAAGATTCCTGCCGGACCAGCCGTGTCAGCTCGGCGCGCTGCTGTGGTCAGTCAACAGGCGTTCCAGCAGGTCCGGCCAGTCCGGTGCCGGGACGAATTCGTCATCGAAATCGGCATCAAGGTGCGCGGCGAGTCCTTGGTCCGCGGGTGCGGGACGCAAGGCGCGCAGGCCCGCACCCTGAAATTCATGGTTGGCTGCGATCCAGTCATGTCGCTCCTGCTCCATGTGGGCCAGGACCATAAGCAGGTCGTCGGACAGGCCCCGCTCCTGTGCCACCCGTTGCGCCTGGGCCAGCAGACGCGTGGCCAGCGGTACGCCCAGCGCGCCGTCCCGCATACGAATCAGTGCGGCCGCTGACAGGTACCACGTCGCTGCCTCTTCTGCCGCAAGGCCCTGCTCCCGGCCGTAGGCCTCACCCTCATCGGCGATGTGCTCGGGCCACAGCTGCGCCTGATCCTCAACACAGGGCGCCAGCACGGCCTGGATCGTTTCGTCAAAACTGTCACGGTACGTCATGGGACTTGCTCCACTGAATCTGAGCCCAGTCTAGGGGGGTGGCTGAAAACCCCAATAGGCGAAAGCGGACAATGGCTTGCCCCGGGTGGTCTTTCCGTGATGAGTAGAGGGGTTTTGTGTGAAACGCTCAGCCTTCGTCGTCGACGTAGGCGTCCCGGGTGAAGCGAGGCGAGCAGATCGCCATGAAGACCAGGTCGGAATCACCCGGGTTGTGAATCCGCTGGCGCACGTCGGCTGGAATCAAGACCACGTCGCCGGCGGCGACCCGATGAGACGGCCCATCCCCGACGTAGGCATCACCGATCCCCGCCTGGATGAGGTAGCGCTCAGCGGTACCGCGAAGCCGGTGCCAACGCGTCGTGACGCCAGGTTCGACGCGCGAACGGACAATGGAAACGTCCGGGTCGCCCGGCGTATTGAGCACTTCCAGGATGTGGCACCCCTCGTCAAAGAAGTACTCGTCTTCCTCCTTCAGTGGATAGATCGGGTGGTTCATGAGCCGCCCGCCTGGTGCAAGGACTGGCACAGGTGAAGAAAACAGAACTGGTCACTGGTTGCCATGCAGCCGGACTGCACCCCTTCGGTGATGTAGGCACAGTAGCGGCGCGCTGCTCGCGAATCGGCCGGCTCCTCACTGTCCAGGAGGAAGGGTTCCAGCGACAGGGCCTCGTTGAACGACTCGCGGCACTGCGGCAGAAAGCCCTGAACCCGCGCACCGCCCGGCTGCGCCCCCAGGCAGTCCGTCGGCCGGGACGCGGGCAACGACGGCGTGGAAAAAACGTTGATGCGGTTATCGAGATCCGCGTCCTCGCAGCGCGTTGCGTTCGTGTAGAACACCGCCCCGTCCGCAGCGCTGCAGGTAAGAATGGTTTCGGTGCGGTCGGGCGCTCGCTGACTGATCATGGTTGCATTGGCCGCTTCCGGTTCAGCTGGACCCCCTGTCGCCGGCGCTGCCGAGCGTGCCGGACTCGGGGATTCAGCGTTCGTCGCGGCGGAATCCATGCTGCCAATGGGCTGCAGCTCGCCATACAACCAGTAGCCGATGCCCGCGACCGCGATCAAGGCGATCAAGGTGCCGAGCCAGAGGGGCCCCTGTCCGCGATTGCGTAAATCGTTTCTCATGACTGATGGCCTCAGCGTTCGAACGTGACATCGACCATCAGGTCATCCGCAATGGCTTCCAGCGCCTCTTCGATACCGGTGGCGTCCGCCCCTTCCGGCAGACGCAGGCTCGCGTAGGCCCGAAATACGTTTCCGCCGGCCATGGATGCGCCTTCCACGAGCGTCTCCAAGCCATGCACGTTGACATGATGTTCGCTGAGTACGGCCGTAATATCGGCCATGATGCCAGGACGGTCGTTTCCAACCAGTTCCAGGTGGTACTCAGGACCCGTCTCGGGCGCCGCAGTCTTATCACCGAGACGCACCACCACGCTCAGTCCCTCCGCGTCGAGTGCTTCAAGCGCGTCGACGCAGGCTTCGGCCTGATCCGTTGGGACCACGCCCAGGAGCATGCCGGCGAAGCGGCCGGCGAGGTGGGTCATGCTGCTCTGGTTCCAGGTACCGCCATAGTCATGGACGACGCCGGAAAGGCGCTGAACGATGCCCGGCTTGTCATCGGCGATCACGGTGAGAACAATGGGCTGCTTCACGGTCAGGGCACTCCGGGCACTGGAAGACGGGGGCTGTGATTCTACCTCAGCAAAATGACGTAAACATGAGCGTCTGCAATCGCGCGAAACCCTTTCAGGACGGGCACAAAATCCCGTACGAAAGTACCGGAAAATACTTGTATTCCAAGCAATCGGCGGGTACTTTACCCTTCGCGACGCATCCGGGACGCTGATTTTTGTGCCCCGTAGTGTTGTGAAGGGATTAGTTGCAGTACCTCAGGGTCTTAACGGAAGTACCACCGGTATCACCCGTCTCGTAACTTTGAGCACGCGATTGATCAGTAAATTGCCTGTTTTTGAGAGGAATGTTTGAAATGGCAACCGGTACCGTTAAGTGGTTCAACGAATCCAAAGGATTCGGCTTTATCTCACCGTCCGACGGTGGCAAAGACGTGTTTGTGCACTTCTCCGCCATCCAGGGCAGTGGCTTCAAGACCCTGGCTGAAGGCCAGAACGTCAGCTTCGACGTGGAAGACGGCCCCAAGGGTCCTCAGGCATCGAACGTGATGACTGAAGGCTGAGGGTTTTCCCCGAAGCGAAAAAGCCCCGCCTGGTGCGGGGTTTTTTTTGACTCCGGGAAATGCAAACGCCGCCAGAGTGGCGGCGTTTGAGGTGACTACCGTGTCCAGGCAGCGGATTCCTTTCCGCGGTAGATGGTTCGGGCAAACCATGACTCGTTGGAGTCCTACCGGGACAAACGCAGCTTTTTAGAAAAAAATATCAACAATTTTCACTTTTCCTGTCGTCTGAGGGACCTGGAAACCTTCCATTTTGACGGTTTTTGATGTAAGATATTGATTCTCT
>JBCDHO010000186.1:0-5900 GCA_038749855.1 Pseudomonadota bacterium | reverse complement strand
TTCCGGCGGTGACCGAAGAAGCCGCCGAAAGCCATGATCTGACGCCGCCGCCGCAATATTTCCTTGTGGACCCCTTGGACAACCGCGTCATCGACTACCTGGTGGAAGAGTTCAAGAAAGACCAGGGCGTCGACCTGCGCAACGATCCGCTGGCTCTGCAGCGCCTCAAGGAGGCCGCCGAGCGCGCCAAGATCGAGCTGAGCTCCAGCCAGCAGACGGAAGTGAACCTGCCGTACGTGACGGCTGATGCGTCGGGTCCGAAGCACCTGAACATCAAGCTGACCCGCGCCAAGCTGGAATCGCTGGTGGAAGACCTGGTCAAGAACACGATCGGCCCCTGCCGCACGGCGCTGGACGATGCCGGTCTGAAGATCAACGACATCGAGGACGTGATCCTCGTCGGTGGTCAGACCCGTATGCCGATGGTGCAGAAGGCCGTGGGCGAGTTCTTCGGCCAGGAGCCGCGCAAGGACGTCAACCCGGATGAGGCCGTTGCCATGGGCGCCGCCATCCAGGGCGGTGTGCTGGCCGGCGACGTCAAGGACGTGCTGCTGCTGGACGTCACGCCGCTGTCGCTGGGTATCGAAACCCTCGGTGGCGTCATGACCAAGCTGATCGAGAAGAACACGACGATCCCGACCAAGGCGGCGCAGACCTTCTCGACGGCGGACGACAACCAGACCGCGGTGACCGTGCACGTGCTGCAGGGTGAGCGCGAGATGGCCAGTGCCAACAAGTCGCTGGCGCGTTTCGACCTGGCCGGCATTCAGCCCGCACCACGCGGCATGCCGCAGATTGAGGTGACCTTCGACATTGACGCGAACGGCATCATGCATGTGAGCGCCAAGGACAAGGCCACGGGCAAGGAGCAGCGCATTGAGATCAAGGCCGGCTCCGGTCTGTCTGAGGATGAGATCGATAAGATGGTCAAGGACGCGGAACTTCACGCCGAAGAGGACAAGAAGTTCCAGGAAGTGGTCACGGCACGCAACAACGCCGACGCCATGGTCCACGCCACGCGCTCCAGCCTGGCAGAGCTTGGCGAAGCCGTCGGCGACGACGACAAGGCCAAGGTCGAAGCCGCCATCGGTGAGGTCGAGGAAGCGATGAAGGGCGACGACAAGGACGCCATCGACGCCGCCGTGGCCAAGCTGACGGAAGCCAGCCAGCCGATCTATCAGCAGGCCGCCCAGGCAGCACAGGCTGCCCAGGAAGGCGCTGCTGAGACGGAGGGTAGCGGCAGCTCCGGTGGTGATGCGCCCGCCGGTGACGACGTGGTCGACGCCGAGTTCGAAGAAGTGGACGAGAACAAAAAGGACTAAGCGGCACGTTGCCGTAAGCGTCCGACGGTTCCCGTCCGGCACGTGCCCACTTGCCAAAGGTTCGAAAAGCCCCGCTCCAGCGGGGCTTTTTCGTTGTGGTCGCGGACGCCTTAACCCGCGCTCTCGTCGGCGCAGGATGTCGACGGCTGGCCAGTCATGCCCCGACTGGCGGCGAATTTCACGCTGGAGCAGGGCGCCTGGGATGGGCTACCAGTCTTCGTTCATGCAACGCGATGAAATCGCAAGGCGTTCACGCCGGTCATGAACAATGCCGCAGCAAAGAACAAGAGAGTAGAGAACACCATGAATGATGCCTACACGCCCCCGCGCGTCTGGACCTGGGAACAGCCCAATGGGGGAGAGTTTGCCAGCATCAACCGACCCACCGCCGGTGTACGGGAGGAGCGGGCACTGCCCATGGGGGCGCATCCCCATCAGCTCTACTCCATGGGTACGCCCAACGGGGTCAAGGTCACCATCCTGTTCGAGGAGCTGCTCGCCGCCGGCTTCGCAGACGCCGAGTATGATGCCTGGCTGATCGAGATCGGCGAGGGTGATCAGTTCGGCAGTGGTTTCGTTGAGGTGAACCCGAATTCAAAGATTCCGGCCCTGGTCGACTGGTCCGGAGACCAGCCCGTGCGCGTCTTCGAGTCGGGTTCCATCCTGGTCTACCTGGCCGAGAAGTTCGGCGTTTTTCTGCCGGAAGCCGGTGCATCCCGGGCGGAGACCATGAACTGGTTGTTGTGGCAGATGGGGTCAGCGCCGTTCCTGGGCGGTGGCTTTGGCCACTTCTACAGCTATGCACCGGAACGCTATGAATACCCAATCGATCGCTATGCCATGGAAGTGAAGCGCCAGCTCGACGTGCTCGATCGCAACCTGGCAGAGCGACGCTTCCTGGCCGGTGACGACTACACGATTGCAGACATGGCCACCTGGCCCTGGTACGGCCAGCTCGTGCGGGGTTTCCTCTACGACGCTGCCGAGTTCCTGTCCGTTCACGAATACGGAAACGTGAAGCGCTGGGCCGATGAAATCTGGACCCGCCCTGCCGTACAGCGCGGACGCATGGTGAACCGGACCTCCGGGGAACCGGAAACCCAGCTGCGCGAGCGCCATGGGCCGGACGATTTCGACACGCGGACCCAGGACAAGCTCGCGGCCGAGGCGGGCTGAACCGGGCACGAAAAAGCCGCCTCGCAGCGGCTTGATTCGTTCTGTAGCCCGGCGACCCGGCCTGAGCGGCAATGGGCAGTGGGTCAAGGGGAATGGAGCCTGGGCATCAGGCTCCGCGCAGCGGCGTTACTTTTTACGCCAGCGCCCTGATGCGTCCATCACGTAGTTGCCCGGCCGGGTTTTGTCGATGGCCGTCTGGCCGCCCACCTTTTCTACTTCCGCCAGCGGCGCGCCCTGCTGGTTCGCGATCTGCTGGTAGCGTGCCTTGCGCTTGCCATTGACGTCCTGCACCAGCGCCTTGACGTCGGCCGGTGCATCGTCGCGGACCAGGCCGAGGTAGCCGTCGGGCTTTTCGCCGATCCAGCCATCAGCCTTGGCGCTGTCGAGGCTTGCAGCCAGCGCAGACCCGCTGACAAACAGGGCCAGCATCAGGGCCGTGAGCAGGACCGTCCAGCGGGCCCCGGGCATATGCTTTGCAGTGTTCATCAGAAAATATCCTCGTCTTCGAACATCGCTTCCACGTCCTTCTCGACCTTGACGAGAATCTCATGTTTGATGTTCACGTTCATGTTGATTTCGATCGGTTTGTCCGGCGCCTCGACCTTCACGGTCGGGGTGCAGGCCACCAGCGTCCCGGCCAGGAGCAGTGCGACAGCGAGCGCTGCGGGCAGGCTGGGCGCGAGGCCTTGGGCCTCACGTTCGGGGTGTTCACTTCCGGTTTGCATCAAAGGGTGCTCCAGTAGGCGCCACGTGTCAGGTTAGCACCTTACGGGGGTGTCCATGAACCGGCCCTGAATCGAATTCAGTGAATCCAAATCATGGCTGGGACAGTGGTGACTCCGGTGTTGGCTCCTCCAGGCCTGGCAAGGTCTCCTGGAACGCCGGATCACCAGCGCGCAGGCGCTCCAGGATGGCTTCCTCAAAATTACCGGTGACGAACAGGCTGCGGAACAGGGCGGGCATCGCGCCGCCCAGATTCAGGCGAAAGCGCACCGGATGGCCGCCGTAGAGGTCCGGGTTTTTGCCCAGCAGGTCCAGGTGCACCGTGTAGTCGCCTTCCGGTGCGTAGTCCAAGGTTCCTTCCAGGCTGTCGTACTCAAAGTTTTCCAGGGCCTGCAGGCCGATATTGCCGGCCGGCACCCCCGTGTTGTAACGCAGCGTACCCGGGCCGCGGGCTGCGAAACGACCGCCTTCGATTCCAGGTCCGGCCGGGGAGTTGACGATGGGAATGCTCGCATCGAGGGTTCCGCTGCCGTCGAGGCCGCTGACATCAAGGAAGATCAGTAGCAGGCCCAGGTCGAAGCCTTCCCAGCGCACGATCGAGTCCTGAAGCTGACCGCCGGCAATCTGCAGGCCGGGCGTGGAAAGACTGCCCCCCAGCATTTGCGCTTCGAGGTCAACGACACCTAGGTCTTCCCCGCTGAAGACGATGTCGGTGCTGATGGAAACCACGTCGAGCCCAGCGGCGAGCTGGGCCAGTTCAAGCACGAGCGGGCCGTCTCCGGTGATCAGCTCGTCCACGGTCACGCCGGTGCGAAACTCCAGTCCCTCGAAGCGGCTTTCGCCGAGATTGAAGGCGAGCGTCTGACCGGTGATGTCCACGGCGCCGGCGAGACCGTTCGCATCGTAGGACAGCTCGCCGTCGAGTACCAATTCACCCGCGGTAAATTGAAGGGCCTCGGGCAGCGTCACGTCCAGTACCCGTGCCGTGTCGGCAAAGGCGGAGGCGGGCAAAAGGGCCTGGTTCAGACGCACAGTGCCCTGCGGATCGTCAAGCCGTGCGTCGAAGGCAAAGGGCAGGGCCCCGCTGAAGCCCAGCAGCAGCTCACCATCGCCTGTGAGCCGTTCACCCCCTGTCAGCGTGGTGCGGACATCGAGATCGAGATTGCGGTAGGTGCTGTCGCCCACGGTGGCTTCAAGGCCCGTGGTCAGGGCGCTAAGGTCACCGTCCAGCGTCGCGAGCGAAAGTGACGGAATCGTGAGCTGTACGCTGTCGAGTTGTACACCGAAGTCGGGAAGCCGGGCTCCGTCGAAGCGCCCGTTGCCGCTCAGTATTTGATTGGCGGCCAGGGCACCCACGAAACCGACTGTATCCGCGGTCATCAGCTGACTGGCCGAGACGGCCTCGCGCGGCGCCACAATGAGCCCCGCGCCGCCCAGGTTGCCGTCCCAGGCAGGACCCGCGTCCTGAACTGAGAGTTCACCATCGAGGGTCAGCGTGTTGAGCCGGACCGTGGCCGCAGGATGGCCAAAGCTGAAATCCGACGCCGTCAGGCCCTTCAGCATTCCGTCAAAATCGAGTGCCTGCTCCGGGCGAAGGGTGAGCGTGCCGTCCAGGTCCAGCTCGAGCGCCGATGCGCCGATCACAAGCTCCTCCAAGCGAAGCACACTGCTGCGGCCGGTCCTGAAAGTCAGTTCGGCTTCCGAGTCGAGCGCAATAGCCCCGGGGGCGCTGATTTCATCCACTGCCAGTGTCAATTCGCTCATCCCTGCCTCCAGGGACAGCGATTCACCCAGGTCGGCAGTCATGACAAGGGCACCCTCGATGCTCAGCGGATAGGGCGTTTGCACGCCGATACTGCCCGTCAAGACTGGACCCCCAGCCTCTGCTCCGACAGCACGTAGCGAGAGGTCGAGCGTGTTCGCCAGGTCGAGGGTCAGCCCAGTGGCCTCGAGGGTTGTTGCGAGCACGCCACGCAGCGCCGGCCAATCACCAGTCAAACGCGCCTGTAGCTGTCGACTGGCCAGGTTCCAGCGCCCGTCGTCTACCTCGAGCTGCAATTGAAGGTCTGCCTCGATCGTGCCCTGGTCGAAGGTGAGCTGGGTGGCTTCGAGGCGCAGTTCGCCTGCAGTCGGTTTCAGCTCATCGGTACCGGAAAAGGCGAGCGTTCCCAGCGCCGATCCCGTGGCCGCCTCCGCTGCGGGAAGCGCCTGGCCCGCCAGGAACGGCGCCAGTTCGCGCATGGCCAAACGGTCCAGGGGCAGATCGAAAGCCAGTTCTGCCCGGGCCGGGGCGGTGCCGTTGCCACCCGGCGGGTTGCCTCCGCCGTCGGCAGTTGGGCCGACCCCCTCGTCGGACTCGATCCACTGGGCAAAGGTCAGAAGGGGCCGCTGCAGGTCCACGCGGATCAGCGACAGGTCGAGACGCTGAGCGTCGAGACTCAGTAAGGCCTCCAGGGGGGTATCGATAAAGGGTGGATCGTCGAGTCTTGTCCCGAGGGTGATTTCTGATGCATCACCGACGAAGCGGAGGTCCCGAAAGACCAGGGTTTCCGTCCGTTCACTGAGCACCAGGTTGACGGTCAGGGTCTCGATCTCGGCCATGGGAAAGCCACCGGGGAGTACGAGTCTGGGAAGGGCAAGGGATTCCAGGTCGAACGGCTCATCGGGCCGCGGTGCTTC
>JBCDHO010000185.1:0-5943 GCA_038749855.1 Pseudomonadota bacterium | reverse complement strand
GGACTCCCGGACAACCCCCGGCTCGGCAGCCCCACCTGGTCGCCGACGGGTGACAGCATTGCGCTGACCAACACCACGCCTGACGGCATCGAGCTGTGGGTCGTCGACGTCGCAAAGGCCCGGGCACGAAAGCTGACAGATCGACCCCTGAACCTGGCCGCCAGCCTGAGACCCACCTGGCTTTCCGATGGCAAGGCACTGCTCGTGCCGCTGCGGCTTGAGGATGAGGGGGAGGCGCCAGAGCGGCCGCGCGCGCCCGCCGGACCGACTGTGCAGCAGAACCTGGGTGAGACACGACCGGCACGTACCTACCAGGATCTCCTGACGGACGCCCACGACGAGGCGCTGTTCCGGCATTACTTCACCGCCCAACTGGCCATCGTCGATCTTGACGGCGACCTCCGCCCGGTGGGCGACCCCGCCATCCTGCGAGGCTTTGATGCGTCTCCGGACGGTGAACTCATCATGGTGACGGAACTGGTCGAGCCTTTCTCCTACAACGTGCCAGCTTCCCGATTTCCGCGCGTCGTCAGTCTCTACGACCGCAAGGGCCGCCTCGAGCAGGAGCTGGTGCGCAAACCCCTGCTGGACCAGATTCCCCTTGCCTTCGGCAGCGTCGAAACAGGCCCCCGTGACCACAGCTGGCGCGCCGATGCGCCGGCCACGCTCGTTTGGGCCGAGGCCCAGGACGGCGGCGATGCGGGCACCGAAGCCGAGATTCGCGACCACGTTTATCAGCACGCCTGGCCCATGAAGGGCGAGCCGGAACTGTTGGCCGCCCTGGGCCAGCGCTCCGGCGGTGTCATGTGGGGTGACGATGAGACGGCCCTGGTCGTCTCCTGGTGGTGGCCGACCCGAAACGTGCGTGTCTGGCGGGCACAGCCCGGCGACCCCGACAGCGAACCCTCGCTGCTGCGGGAGTACTCCTGGCAGGACCGCTACAACGACCCGGGTAACCCGGTCATGGAGACCAATGCTGCTGGCCGGAGCGTGCTCAAATTCAGCGCCGACGGCGACCATATCTTCATGATCGGTGACGGCGCCAGCGACGAAGGTGACCGACCGTTCCTGGACCGGGTCACCCTGGCCACGGGCGAATCGACCCGCCTGTTCCGAAGCGAAGCACCCTACTACGAGCGTCCCCAGGACGTACTCGATGACACCGGCGAGCGCATCCTGACCCGTCGGGAAGCGCCGGAAGAGCCGCCGAACTTCTTCATTCGCGAGCTTGGCGGTGACAGCCTCGCTCAAATCACGGAGTTCCCGCACCCGACGCCGGAGCTGCGCGGCGCCAGCAAGGAACTGGTGCGCTACCAGCGATCCGACGGCGTAGACCTCACCGGCACGCTGTACCTGCCGCCCGGCTACAGCCCGGAAGACGGTCCTTTGCCGACCTTGCTCTGGGCCTACCCAACGGAGTTCAAGAGTGCCGATGCCGCCGGCCAGGTGCAGGATTCGCCCTACCGCTTCGTGCGCGTGAATTTCTGGTCACCGCTCGTGTGGCTGCTCCAGGGCTATGCGGTACTGGATGATCCGTCCATGCCCATCATTGGCGAAGGGGAGGAAGAGCCCAACGACACCTACGTCGAGCAGCTCGTCGCCAGTGCCGAAGCCGCCGTTGACATGCTTGTGGAGCGGGGCGTCGGCGACCGGGAAAAGATGGCCATTGGCGGCCACTCATACGGCGCCTTCATGACCGCGAACCTGCTCGCACACAGCGATCTCTTTGCCGCCGGCATCGCACGCAGCGGCGCCTACAACCGGACGCTCACGCCCTTCGGCTTCCAGGCCGAAGAACGCACCTTCTGGGAGTCACCGGAGGTTTACTTCTCCATGTCGCCCTTCATGCACGCGGACAAGATTGACGAGCCCATGCTGATGATCCACGGCGAGATGGACAACAACTCGGGCACCTTCCCGATGCAGAGCGAGCGCATGTACGACGCCATGAAGGCCTTGGGCGGCACGGTCCGCCTGGTCATGCTCCCCTATGAGAGCCACGGCTACCGTGCACGAGAATCCATCCTGCACATGATGTGGGAGCAACAGCAGTGGCTGGACCGCTGGGTGCTGGGCGAGAGCGCCAACCCGCCCGCGGCGACGCCGCAGAGCCCCTAGGGGTCGAGTGCAAAAAGCTTAGCGGCTTCAGATCAGTGGCAGTGCCGGAAACCAGGTCGCCGGAACCGTCCTGGCTCACGGAATGGTGGTTAAACACCGTTTCACTCCACAACAGATCCGCAATCCAATCGCCCACGGTAAGTGATACTGATCAATGGCAGCGTTCGGTCACCCGCTTTTCTTCTCTATCGGCTGACTGAATGTTTGAACAGTATCCTTTAACCTTCGCGAATGAGTATCGAAAAGTCACTCAGAGTTAGAGGCCGTCTTTTCGGCATGCCAAGGCGACTCTGGGTGCAAATGTTTCATCTCTCGATCCCGGATAATCGCATTTACGGGTTAGACGTGCTCAGAGCAGCCGCAATCATTTTTGTGGTTTTGGGACACAGTACGCAGTTAATCTCCGACCCGCTTGTCAGAAGAGTGATTGCGACACCTGTCTTGGACGGCGTTTCCATATTTTTTGTCCTTAGCGGTTTTTTGATCGGCGGAATTCTAATTAAGTCCCTCAAAGCTGAGGATGCGCGCTTTGCTGTCTTGCTTAACTTCTGGCATCGGAGATGGCTGAGAACAATCCCGGCCTATTTGTTGGTTCTTGTTGTGCTGATCATCTTGGTTCCCAGGAGCCATGGCTTGCCGCTGTATCAGTACTTTCTGTTCATCCAGAACTTTAACGACGTTCATCCGTGGTTCTTCCCCGAAGCGTGGAGTCTGTCCATCGAAGAATGGTTCTATCTACTTATTCCTGCGGCAATTTTCCTGCTTGTGCGGTCTGGTTTACGACCCCGGGTCAGCGTCTTGGGCGTGAGTATCGCGATCATCCTGTTCTCCATCGCCATGCGTTACTACAAAATGGAAACGAATAGCATCGAATCCATGGTGACGTGGGATACGGTAATCCGAAAACAGGTTCTTACCCGCCTCGACAGCATTATGTTTGGGATCGTGGGTGCCTGGTTGAGCTACTACCACAGAGCGCTTTGGCTGAGATTTAAGACGCCGCTTCTGTGGTGCGGTATCAGCCTGTTGGTTGCTCACAAACTGTCGTTCCTCGCATTGAGGCACTACGAATTCACGTTTAACGTGTACTACTGTGTTTACTCATTTACCGTGTCGTCGCTCGGTACGCTGCTCCTGCTTCCTTATCTCTCTGACTACCGTAGGCAAGGCGGGTACTTTTTTCGTTTAATCACAAAGATCAGTCTGATCTCCTACTCGATGTACCTCATCCACCTATCACTCGTTCAGTATTACGTGGTACCCCGGGCCATGTCACTGAGCCCCGTGCAGATACCTAAGGGTATGGTAACTGATTCGATTGAGTGCGGGATGTACTGGGTCTTGTCCTTTTACGGCTCAGTCCTCTTATACAAGTACTTTGAACACCCAATCATGAAAAAAAGGAGGACACTACCGCGGGCGCCTCAAGCCAGCTGAATACCTGATAAAGCGGCATCGATACACGGGCCAGAAAAGCGCAACGCCCCTGTGAACGTGTAAGACACCGTTGTTTCGTGCCGAGAGCAGCTCGCCGGACGCACTTTTTTGCCTTGTTCGGTCGCGCCTGGACTACTTTTCAGGAGATCGGCAGCGCCGCAAACCAGGCCGCGAAACCGCGCCAAAACGAGCCTTGCCAGAACAGCAGGAACAGCGTCTGGGGAATGGCCATGATCAGCAGCGCGGGCAGAAACACGTCCCTGCGCCCTGAATCGCGGTAATCCAGCAGGGCCAGACCTGCTGTGAGCGCGGCCATGGCGCCAAAGGTCATAGAATTGATGATGCCGGTCTCGAGGGGCACCGGCAGGAAATTGATGGCAATGATCCGCCCGAATATCGGGTCCAGCAGGGTAATCGCCGTGCACACCATCCAGCGTGCGTGGACATCGGGTTGCGCACGTCGCAGCATGGCGAGACCGTAAAACACCATGAACGGGACGAGGCCGAGGAACTGCAGGCCGAATACGTAGATGCCCGCGTCACTGACCTCGCGCTGAAGCAGCTTGTGGTGGCCGAGGGAAATCGTACTCACCACGATGAGCGGAACGAGTAGGTAGGACAGCTTACCGAGCGTCCGATGCAGCTTGCGCTGCTTCACCCGAATCAGCGTCGCCTGCGACACCATCAGGGCCACCCAGGCAAACATGGCAACGCCGTGGACGTGCTCCAGCGTAATGACCGTTCCTGCAGGACGTCGGAAATACGTGACCCAAAATCCCCAGAACGAAAACAGCAGGATGCCGAGAAAAAAGAAGGCGGCGCGATCGAACAGGCTTTTGGTGAGATTCATTGTTGTTGTGTTCCCCAAGGCGGCCCCTTCAGCATAGTCGTTCACCTGGGCCTTGTTATTCTTCCCTGAAGTGCCCTACTTATGAGTATGGATTGAATCGAAGGAGACCACACCATGAACGCAACCACCGAACGGGCCGTGCTGGCCGGCGGCTGTTTCTGGGGCATGCAAGACCTCATCCGCAAGCGCCCTGGTGTACTCAAAACCCGCGTGGGGTACACGGGGGGTGAGAACGACCACCCGACCTACCGCAACCATCCGGGACACGCCGAGGCCATCGAGATCGACTACGATCCGGCGGTGATCAGCTACCGCGACCTGCTGGAGTTTTTCTTCCAGATTCACGATCCGACCACCATGAACCGTCAGGGCAACGACATCGGCACCTCCTACCGGTCCGAGATTTTCTACACGAGCGAACACCAGCGCGAGGTGGCCCTCGACACGATCGAGGACGTCAATGCATCGGGCCTGTGGCCAGGATCCGTGGTCACCGCCCTTTCGCCGGCCCCAACGTTCTGGGAGGCGGAGCCGGAGCACCAGGACTACCTCGAGCGGATTCCAAACGGGTACACCTGCCACTTTCCACGTCCGGACTGGACGCTGCCAAAGCGCGCGGATGCCCTGACCGACTGAGCCTGGACCAGGTCATCTTTGAGGTTCGCTATGGCTACCACACGAATTCGCGCGGCGAGCAATCGCCGGTCCGGCATGATCCGTTTTTTGGGCGCCTTGCTGCTGTTCCTGCCGGCCGCACTGGCCTTTGCCCAGTCGGTACCGCCCCTGAACCCGGGACCACCCTGGGATCCCAGGCGGGAGAACGTCACGTGGGAGATTGTTGAAGGCTTCGAAAGCCCCGGTATCCAGGGCTGGCGGGTATCCCGCCCGAACGCCAAAACACTGGTACTCGATGAGTCCTTTCCAGAGGGGTGGCGCGTTACGCTCATCGGTGACAGCCCCTTCGAAGCGTTTCCCGCCTTCGGCTCGGACAACGACAGCTACCAGCTGACGGTCCGCGTGGACTATCCCGGCGGGAGCTGCGAGGTCAGTCCGGGCGATGAGCCCCGCGAGCGGGCCCAGCTGTTCATTGCCCCGGTCGGGGGCGACCAACTCGCAGGCAGCTTTACGATGACCGTTGACTGTCTCGACAGCCCGGACGGCGTCGTCATCGGCGGCTCGTTCCAGGGCCCAGCCGCCAACGGTCCTTCGCCCCTTGCCGAACCGGTTTCCGTTGAGCAGGTTTCCGGGACTTACTTCAATGCCGGTCGGGACGGAGAAGGTTGCCAGCGCACCCCTAAGGCCTGAGCAATCAGAAGCCACCACCCAGCTGGACGCCCAGAACGATCAGGATAATTCCGCCTGCAAAAAGGCCAAGCGCAGCGAAGAGGTGAATATAGCTGGCTTCAATCGCAGTCAGGGGGTCCTCCGGGTCGTAAACCAGCGTGACCCTGGTCCCCTTGAGGCGCGCCGAATCGCTGGTGGTGTAGCGTTCTTTCTGTAATTTCACCGGAGGGTCAGAGAAGCTGAGCCATCCGGTT
>JBCDHO010000184.1:0-5977 GCA_038749855.1 Pseudomonadota bacterium | reverse complement strand
GCATCACATCAATATCTCTTCAGTTGGCGCGCACGACTGATTCTCAGTCGCAACTACCCTGAAGACTCGCAAGTCTGCGAAAGTGACACACGCGGCAAGAAATTTATTTTGCTAGGGGTAACTCTGCGGGGGGATGGCTTCCTTAAGGGCAACCTGCTTGCCGTCGGGTGTATTCGTAATCTGCACCGGCAAGGCCGCCTCCAGAGCGTGCAACAACAGGCTCGGATCTTCGGCGCTAAACGTGCCCGAGAGCTCAAGGTCGCCGGCGGGTTTGGTCAGTGAAATCGTAAAATCCGCATAGCGATTGAGGTCCGCAATGATTTCTTCCAGGCGCGCGTTCTTATAGACGAGTTGCCCCTGACGCCATGCCGCCACGTCGGAGACGTCAATGCGGCCGATCGGCCCGAGTCCGATACCCTGGGCGGCCACGACGCTTTGTCCGGGGTGCAGCGTCACGGCCTGGAGAAGGCTATTGTTGACTCGCTGCCACGCATCACTTTGCCCGGTGGAATTGGTTTGACGACGGACCTGAGGGTGCGACACGTGGACTTCACCCGCAGCCACAGCGACCGTAAGGCGGTTGCCTCGGCGGCGCAGGTCGAATGCGGTACCGATGACCTCTACGCGCGCGGCGCCCGCCGTGACGCTGAACGGTGCGCGCGGATCGGTCGCAATGTTGAAGTAGGCGTCGCCGACCAGTAAGCGGGCGCGCCGTTCCTGACGACCAACAGAGACTTCCACCCGGGTCGCTGGCCCCAGTATCAGTTCCGAACCATCGCTCAGGGTCACCGCGCGCGTTTCACCCCGCGCCGTGGCCAATGACTCGAACGCGGGCGCGCGACGCTCACCCGCGGGCTGGTTGACCAGAGCGAAGATCAGGACAGTCGCGAAGGTCAGTGCAAACGCGGCAGCCAGCGCGCCCACGCGCCGCCCTGGCGTGCCCCACAGGAAGTTCACAAGGGAGGATATGCCAAGGGCACGTTGTTCGTGAGTCTGTGGCCGGTCAAGCGCTGCGTCGAACTCGACCGATCCGAGCGCCCGCCAGAAGATTTCGGCTTCGGCGTAAGCGGCGGCATGCACAGGGTTTTTCATCCACCGGGCAAACTCTTTTTCCGCGGCCGCTGTCAGCGATCCATCATCACGCAGGGCGCGCCAGTAATGAGCGGTGGCGGCTACGGTCTCTTTTACCTCGCTCATTTTCGCTTTTCCTCATCAAGCGACACGTCGGCGTCATTGAGTGTCCGCACCAGTGCTTCCGAAGCGATGGCAATGTGCCTGACTGCCGAGGAACGGCTTACGCCGCACCGGGCGCCCGCCTGCGCCGGTGTGAGCCCGTGAACCCGGTTGAGGATGAATATACGGCGTCGTCGTTCCGGCATCTCATTCAGCGTTTGTGCAACCAACGTCAACTGTTGCTGTGACCTGAAGACGCACTCAGGATCGAAATTGTCACATCCATCGCTGAAGTAGCGGCGCGATATTTCTTCGCTGTGGTTGTTTGCGACAGCCTGCTTGCGTTTTTCCGAGAGCATCAGATTGCGTGCGGCAATCCAGACAAAGCCCTCGGGATCACGAATATCATCAAGGCTCCCGCGCTTCTTAAGCTTCACAAAGGCCGCCTGCGCAATGTCTTCGGGGTCTGGGGGACCATCGCCATAGGTTGCGCGCAGCCCGACGACGAGTTTGAGGAAAAACCGCTCATACAGCGCTTGCAGGGCCTCGTTGGTCGCGAGGTCCGACTTTGCGGTGTGGCTGTCCGATTCGGTGACTGTCGGATATCCACCGATTTCATCGCGAGACAGTTTCACACGCTACGGGGCGGTGCGATGAGGTGCCCTGAAGGGCGTTGTGGGGTGCTGAGACAAGGCATCGTCGACGTACCATGGCTTGGGCAACGAGACTGTACGCGAATGCCTTAGCGATTACGAACGATTCTCATTCTGGGCGTGCCTTACGTGGGGACGGTATGGATTAAGTGCAGGTTCGACTGCAGAACCCGATACAGGGAAGCCCAAGCCCGCGACCGTTTCGCCCTCAATCCTCGCCAAACCAGTCACAATATCGCGCTCAAACGTGAGGACCCCACCCAACCCCCTCAACCTGAGTCGTTCCGCGGCCACTCAGTCGGTACAAGAGCCGGGCGATGTCGTCCCGCTGAGGCCTTCGTGCGCGGTGGAAGGCAGTTCTGTTGCCCCGGAACGTGTACGGCCCATCCAGGAACGCCATGTGCACGACCGCAGGGATGCAGGCGGTAGAGCAACGCAGGCGCAGTTGCCGAGGTGGGGGTTGAGATCGAGTGCAGGAAACGCAGGTAGTGCTCTGCGATGATGGCATAGAGGACCGTCTGTTCCGGACGGAGGCGACGGTAAGCCGGTGCTAAGGCAGCGAGTGCGAGCGATGACACCGTGAGATGCTTCTCCGAAACGTCTCACGGTTACCCCGATACAGATTGCGTTTCTTTGGAAGCCTTCCACCTATTAAGGCAGGAAAATCGCCCGCCTACATGTTCCTTCGGTTTTCACCGCCCACTTCGTACAGTGCATGCGACATGCTGCCCAGGCTGCAGACTTTCGCTGCATTCATCAATGCCTCAAAGGTATTCTCGCGCCGCCGCGCCGTGCCCTGGAGCTCATTGAGCAACGGCGCCGCCTCGGCCTCGTGGCTTGAACGGTAAATGCCGACGTTCTCCACCTGCTGGTCTTTCTCCTCATCAGTGGAGCGCATGAGTTCGATTTCACCGCCCTCCGTCTGCGGATCTTTCCCACCCAGGAACGTATTCACCCCAATAATCGGCAACGAGCCATCGTGCTTCTTGTGCTCGTAATACATGCTCTCTTCCTGAATCTTACCGCGCTGGTACATGGTGTCCATGGCGCCGAGCACGCCGCCGCGCGCGCCGCAGAGGAAAGCGGAAAGCCTTCCCGAGCTACCCCGGATGGCCGGCGCGAAGAGCGTTTGCCAGGACACCCGCCCCCAGTGACGGGACGCCAGGTCGAAGGCAGCGAGGATGCCGGGCGTGGCGACGCTCCCATGCGCGATGAGTGTTTCCATGCCGCCGGCGTATTCGAGCACCACCCGGCGAACCGCGGCTTGCTCTGGTTCGATGGCTGAGCCGATACCCGGCATGGCGACTGCGCCGTCGACCGTGACCGGCGCATCATCCCCCGGCCAGATGGTCAGAAAGCCACCACCCGCCAGGGACACCATGCCCGGCTCGCTCACGAGCGATACCAGCGACGCGCCTATCGCTACATCGACAGCGTTGCCTCCCGCTTCGGCAATTTCGGCGCCCGCTTCCGGTGCAAAACATCCTAATGGACAGCACACCCTGACACAAAACCAACCAAGATGAACAATCTCCAGCCGTGCCGGTATTATGGAAGAATACCGCCTCCATCGGCAGGCCTTCCCTGCCCGCAGGGCACGACAGGAGCTCTACATGAAAGACGCGTTCCGTAACGGGGTCACCGCCTTTGCCTTGCTTGCATCGGGCCATGCATTCGCGACGCCCCTGCCCACGGAACCCGGCACCAATGGCGGCCTCTACGTGGCGGAGAACCCCATTTTCCAGGTGCTTCAGCTGCGCAGTCATCCGGAAGCGCTGGGGCTCAACAACCTGGAAGCCCAGGGCGCCTTCGACCCGTCACCGACTTCCCACTACCAGGGGCTGGCGCGGCACCCGGGGCCCACCAACGATCCCGTTTTCTACATCACCGCCAACAACAAGGACGGCGGCGGCTTCCTGGGGGTTTTCCGCTTCGGCACCCGTGACGGCGATGGCGAGCGCCTGCGATCCAATGTGCAGTCGCCCTCCCAGGACACGGAAGACGTGCAGCCCAACAGCTCGGACAGCTACGTACGGGGCTTTCGCTTCGATGGCCAGCTGGCCGTGGGTGGAGACCTGATCCCGGCTTACAAGCACCCGGGCGGCCCAGCCATCATCGACGGCTACATGCTGGTGCCCGTGGACACGCCGGTAAACGAAAACGACACGACCGGCATGATTGTCGTTTTCGATGTCAGCGACCCGCTCAACCCCGAGCCCGTCAGCTACTTCCCGCTCAATCACAAGATCGACAACATCGCGGTAACGCGCTACCCCGCCAGCAGCCCGGATGCGCTGGTGCCCTGGTCCAGCCGCTACGTCATCTGGGCCAATGGTGATGGCGGCAACGGGGTGAAGATGTACGTGGCAAGCCTTGAAGGCCTGGCCACCGCCTCCTTCAGCCAGTACAACAAGTGGCAGAGCAGTTTCGTCAACAGCATTGCCGACTGGCCAACGGGCACGGGCGCCCACCAGTCCTCTACCTTTGTCCGCGACCCGTCAGGCGATCTGTTCATGGTGGGCACCCGGCATCCCGGCGGCCTGCCCGGCGCCGGCACCGATTACGTAGACGTCTACCGGGTCAATGGCGTTTCCGGCGCGCCCATCGGCCAGGTTTCCCTGGAACTGATCTTTTCACGAACGCTCAACTGCGTGGTTGACGGCGGCGGTGGTCTCGTGGACATGCGGCTGTGCAACTTTGCCGCCGGCGGGCACACCTATGTTTCGCCCAGCGGCGAAATCATCATCTACGCCATTCCCCATGACGACCAGGACGGCCCCGTCATCGACTACGCCCGGCTCGCCGAGTTTCGCCATGTCGATGTGCTGCGCCCCAACAACCCGCTCCTGTCCTCGGAGCCGCAAGCTGGCGGGCCGTACACCGTCACCGAGGGTGGATTCGTCCAACTCAACGGTGTGATCCCCGACCCTTCCCAGGCCTGGTTCGTCGAGCTTTATGACGATGACGGCTTCCGCGACCGCAGCATCATGGTCGATTACGAAGACCGCACGCGCTTCGAATTGAACAACTTCAACAACCTCGATAACTTCAATGACAAGGCGTCTTCCGTGCGCTGGCGCCTGCCTTTCGGGGTCAACGTGTTCCTCTACGAAGACGACAGTTCCGCTGGAGATCCCTTCCTGCTGGTCGGCAATGGGCAGGTCCAGGGCTACACTGATCTGGGAGACCTGGGTTTCGGGGACAAGACTTCCTCCATGGCCTTTCTGGGCAGCCCGGCCGGCACCACCCCGACAGGCAATTGGGACCTCGATGGCGATACCACCTTCGGCGAAACGGGCGTAGCCGCCAGCAACGGCGATGAATCAGGCAACCAGGCGACCTTTGACGCGGCTAACCTCGACGGCCCGGTTACCCAGGCCGTTGCCCTGCGTTACAGCCCGTCGATCGGTGATCCCGCCACGAGCAGCACGACCGTGTCCGTGCTCAACGCGCCGCCGGGTGTTTCGATCGAAGCCCGCGTGATCAGTACGGTGGAATCGGGCGGCACGGTCATGCTCGATGTCCTGACGGAAGATGCCGGCGCGGTCGATGGACACCTGCTCTCTATCGATTGGGGCGACGGCAATATCGGACAGTTGGACCTCGGTACGAACCGCTCGGATACGGTCCAGCACGATTACGCCCGCACGGCACCGCCAGAGCCGGTGATTGCGGTACAGGTTGACGACGGGGATGACCAGGACGAGACAAGCACTACGGCCCGCATCGGCGCACCAATCTATGCCTCTCTGCCCGAACCAGACCAGACGGTGCACGTAACGCCACCGGGAGTGCGCCTCCTTCGCAGCCAGGGCCAGTCCCGCGCCAGCCTGGTGATTGAGAATACGGCCATCGACACGGACAACCGGGATCTCGGCCTGCTCAGCTGCGGCCTCGACGGGCCTCCGCAGCTTCTAGCCACCGCACCCAGCCCGGTCATTGCGCCGGGAGATACCTCGGTGGTTGAGTTCACCTGCGACACGGGGACAGCTGGCAGCTTCCGCGGCACCTACCGCTGCAGCTACGACGAGTATGAGGACGGCAAGGAAGACGGCGCCGCCAGCTATCCGGTTTCCTGCCAGGTGCGCGACCCCTTAAGCCGCCTTGAGAGCTCCGTGCGCCCCGGAGGACAACTCGACCTCGAGCTCGTC
>JBCDHO010000183.1:0-5985 GCA_038749855.1 Pseudomonadota bacterium | reverse complement strand
GACGGGACCACCGCCCTTGGCCAGGGCAAGCTTGTCGATTTCCTGCTTCGCGGCAAGTAGATTGCCTTCCAGGCGCTCGGCCAGGACCATCACCGCTTCCCGTTCCGGTTGCAGTCCCTGAGTCTGCATGCGCCGGCCCAGCCAGGCCGGCAGCTCGTAGGGCTTGATGGGCCAGATATCGATACGTACGCCGGCCTGGTCCATCGCCTTCGCCCACTTGCTGGACCGGGACCCCTTGTCCCAGGCATCGCAGGACAGGACCAGGAGCGTATCGGCGTCCGGCGCGTTGGCCCACTCGGTCAGCACGCGGGCGCCGGCCTGGCCGGGCTTGCCCGTCGGCAGACGCAGGTCCAGGATGCGCCGCTCCGCGAACAACGACGGCGCGCCCGCTGCGGCGGCCAGGCCGTCCCAATCGTAGCGCGCATCTGCATCGACCAGGGTGCGCTCCGTGTAGCCCGCCGCCTGCGCGGCCTGAAAAATCGCGTCCCGCGCCTCCTGCAGCAGCAGGGGTTCGGCGCCACCCAGCAGGTAAAGGGGCGCGAGCCCACGCTCCAAGGCGCCAGGCAACTGCTCCAGCTTCAGGGGCATGGTTCAGGCGCCGCTGGTGCCGAGTCGACGCAGCACCAGCTTGGACAGGGAGTCTGCCAGTTCCTCGCGTAGGAACTCTTCCTCACGGGTCGCGGCCAGGATGTCGCTCTCATCGAAACTGATGACGCGGCTTTGCTCGAGGGTCTGCTCGGGAACCAGGACCGTTCCATCGGCATCAACAAGCTGGAAACGCACGCGATGGACCACCCGGAATTCCCGCACCCGGGCCGAGTCACCGATGGACAGGACTTCCGTGCGAACCGAATCAACCGGAACCTCGAGGCGCGCGCTGGCGCGCCCGCCGTCGACGACCGAAACGCCGTTCTGTTCGAGCAGAATGGTCAGGCGACGCACAAACTGGCTATAGGGATCCGGAGACGAAATGCTCGTGGTAACCATTTCCTCTGGCAGCTCCGCTTCCCCCTGGAGCTGGAAACCACACCCGCCCAGCGTAAGGACAAGCAAGGCAAGCCAGCAGGCTGCCGATGCTTTTACGCGTCGCGGTCCTGAGGGTCGCGCCATGACTCAGCCAACCACGATGTTGAGCAGGCGATCGGGCACGTGAATCACCTTGCGGACCGTCTTTTCCTCAATGAACCGCTGCACGTTGGGTTCCTGCATGGCCTGTTCGAGCGCCGGTGCTTCTTCACAGCCGGGCTCGACCGTGATGCGACCACGCAACTTGCCATTGACCTGCACGACCAGTTCGACGGTCTGGCGCACCCGTGCTGACTCATCGGCTTCTGGCCAGCCAGCATCCAGCATTGAAGCCTCGTGGCCAAGGGCCTCCCAGAGCGCTTCGGACAGGTGGGGCGTCACCGGCGCCATGAGCTGTACGATGGCCGTCCACCCCTCGCGCGCCACGGCGAGGCCCTGGGGACTCGAGTCCTCGAAGCGAGCAAGGTGGTTGCTGAGCTCCATGAGCGCCGCAATGGCGGTGTTGAAGGTAAAGCGGCGGTCGATGTCATCGCTGACCTTAGCGATCGTGTCGTGAACCCGGCGACGAAGCTCCCGCTGACCGTCATCGAGGGCCGCGCTATCAAGCGCCGGCGGCGCAGCGGCCTCGAGGTGGACGGACACCAGTGACCAGAGCCGCCGCAGAAACCGGAAGGCGCCTTCAACGCCACTCTCAGACCATTCCAGTGACTGGTCCGGTGGGGCCGCGAACATGGAAAAAAGTCGCACCGTGTCGGCGCCATAGCGGTCGACCAGGTGCTGTGGATCCACACCGTTGTTCTTGGACTTGGACATTTTCTCCACGGCCCCGACCGTGACAGGTGTCCCATCGGCAGCGAGCTTCGCGCCGATCACCTTGCCCTTTTCGTCTTTCTCCACCTCGACATCGGCGGGGTTGATCCAGTCGACGGAGCCGTCGGCATGATCGATGCGGAAGGTCTCGGCGACCACCATCCCCTGGCACAGGAGCCGCCGGGCGGGTTCATCGCTGTTCACCAGCCCGGCGTCCCGCAGCAGCTTGTGATAGAAGCGGAAATACATGAGGTGCATGATGGCGTGCTCAATGCCACCAATGTACTGGTCCACGGGCAACCAGTGGTTCGCGCGCGCGTCGAGCTGGGCGTCGGCGTCCGGCGAGCAGTAGCGTGCGTAGTACCAGCTCGACTCCATGAAGGTGTCAAAGGTATCGGTCTCGCGCTCTGCGGGACCCCCACACACCGGGCAGGTGCACTTGCGCCATTCGGGATCGGCCTTGATCGGTGATTGAACGCCCATGAAGGTCACGTCTTCGGGCAGCACGACCGGCAGGTCTTCCTCGGGAACCGGGACGGCGCCGCATTGCTCGCAGTAGATCACCGGGATGGGGCAGCCCCAGTAGCGCTGACGGCTGACGCCCCAGTCCCGCAGGCGGAAATTCACCGTCCGCCGGCCGATGCCTTCCGCCTCCAGCCAGTCCATGGCTTTTGCCTTGGCGTCCGTAACGCCGAGGCCATTCAGCCACTCGCTGTTGATCGCCACCCCGTCACCGGTGAAGGCCTCGCCTTCCCAGTCTTCCGGCGGCTCAACGGTGCGCAGGATGGGCAGGTCGTAGGCCTTGGCGAAATCCCAGTCCCGCTGGTCCTGCCCCGGCACCGCCATGATGGCGCCGGTGCCGTAACCCATGAGCACGTAGTCGGCCAGGTACAGGGGTACGGCCTCGCCGTTGAAGGGGTTGCGAACCCAGGCGCCGGTAAACACGCCCCGCTTGTCCAGCTGCCCCTCGTCGGAAAGCCGGTCCATTTCCGAGGTGTTCTGCACGCGATCGAGAAAGGTATCCACCGCCCCGCGCTGTTCGCCGGTCACCAGCGAATCGACGAGGGGATGCTCCGGTGCCAGCACAGCGTAGGTCACCCCAAAGGCCGTATCCGGACGGGTCGTAAAGACTTCGATGGCAACCCCACCAGGCACGAGGTTGCCGTCCGCCTCGCAGAGCGGCAGGGCGAACTCCGCCCCCTCGGAACGCCCGATCCAATTACGCTGCATGGTCTTGACCGACTCGGGCCAGCCATCCAGCTCGTCGAGACCCTCCAGCAACTCTTCCGCGTAGTCGGTGATTTTCAGGAACCATTGGGGGATGGTCTTGCGTTCCACCAGTGCACCAGAACGCCAACCCCGACCGTCCACCACCTGCTCGTTGGCGAGCACAGTCTGGTCCACCGGGTCCCAGTTCACCTCCGCATCCTTGCGATAGGCCAAGCCCTGCTTCATGAGGCGCGTAAACAACAGCTGCTCCCAGCGGTAGTACTCGGGCTTACAGGTCGTCACCTCCCGGTTCCAGTCGTAGGCGAAGCCCAAGCGCTCCAGCTGCCCGCGCATGTGCGCGATGTTGGCGTAGGTCCATTTCGCCGGCGCCGTGTTGTTCTTGATGGCGGCATTCTCCGCCGGCAAGCCAAAGGCGTCCCAGCCCATGGGCTGCAGGACATTTTTACCCCGCATGCGTTGATAGCGGCTAATCAGGTCCCCGATCGTGTAGTTGCGCACGTGACCCATGTGCAGGGCACCGGAGGGATAGGGCAGCATGGAAAGGCAGTAGAACGGCTCCCGGTCCGGGTCTTCGGTGACGTGGAAGGTGCGCTCTTCGCGCCAGCGCGTCTGCATGCGCGCCTCGATATCGGCCGGCTGGTAGGGCTTGCAACTCATGAAACGGAAACTCTTGACGGGGCACGGACATCGCCGGCCGCGGGTAAAGAGCGCAAGCTTAACGTGCGTCGCGAACCGGATACAATCACGCAATGAGCATCACGAGCGAAGGAACGCAGCCCGGCGACAGCCACGCGGACGCAGCAGCGATCGAGCCGTCGCTCCCGACGGAACCCGCGCGGACCGCGCTGCTGTTTCATGGCAACGCCGCCGAGTATTTCCGCATCTGGATCGTTAATCTCGTACTGAGCCTGATCACGCTTGGCATCTATTCGGCCTGGGCGACCGTGCGCAACCGCCGCTATTTTTATGGCAGTACGGAGTTCGCCGGCCACCGCTTTGATTTTCACGGCGATCCCGTGGCCATCCTGAAGGGCAGGATTCTCGCGGTCATTGTCTTCATGGCCTATGCCTTTGGCACCGAGTTTCATTGGGGGATTACGCTGGGCGCGTTCCTGGTTATTGCCGTGGCATTTCCTTGGGTGCTGGTGCGGGCCCTGCGTTTCCGCCTCGCCAACAGCAGCCATCGCGGGCTTCGCTTCGGCTTTGACGGAACCAGCGCTCAGGCTTACCAGCTACTGGGGCCAATTCTGCTGTTGGGGGGCGGTGTCTTCATCTGGTACCTGTTCGTTTATGCGCGCCTCGACCAGGATGACTACGATTCCATCGTGCGCAACTTCCTGCCCATGATGGCGTCCCTTGCCCTGACCGTTACCGTTGGCCTGGCCCTCGCACCAGTGCTTTGGTTTCGTCTACGTAGCTTTGCCATGAACCACACCCGCTTTGGCCGGCATCGCTTTTCCGCACACCTTCGGCTTGGCGTTTTCTGGAAAGCGCTGGCCCTTGCGCTGGGGCTGGGCATCGGCGCCACCTTCATTGCCGGAGCCATCGGGTTTGGGCTGATGAGCGTCCTGTTCTTCAACGATGATCCGGGCAGCGGTACAGGCATGACCGGCGTGGTCATCGCAACGGTGGCCATCTACGCCTTGCTCATCCCCGCTTATCTCGTTCCCTTTGCGGCGTGGCACTGCATCACCACGAACCACGTACTTTCCATGACGCGCATCGAAGGATTGCGCGTACACATGGCGCTCGACCCCTGGGTGTATTGGTGGATCCTTTTCAGCAACGCCGTCATTGCGGTGGTTACGCTGGGCCTCGCGATTCCCTGGGCCAAGGTCCGCATGGTGCGCTACAAGCTCTCCTGCCTGCAGGTCAGCGGGTCCGTAGAAGACTTCGAGGCCGGCGCCCGCTCCGATCCCTCGGCGCTCGGTGACGAGCTCGGCGAAGTGTTCGATTTTGATTTCGGATTCTGATGCTCATCGAGGGCCAGTACTTCGCAGCCGGGTCCGCACAGGCGGTGCCCGCCACGCTGGAACGACAGGGAACGCAGCTGCAGATGACCCACGCCAATGGCAGCAGCGCGTTTCCAACCGGGCAGGTACAGATATCCGCGCGTCTCGCGCAGCTGCCGCGCCGCCTGGAATTTCCGAACGGTGACAGTTTTACGACGCCAGACAACGATGGCGTCGATGCGCTGTTCGATGATGCCGAGTCGCTCCGAGGCACCTCGTTCATCAACCGGTTGGAGCGAAGCTGGCCCTGGGCCCTCGCCGCCCTCGCTGCCCTGCCCGTTTGCCTGTGGCTGCTGTTTACCCATGGCTTGCCAATAGTTGCCCAGCCGCTTGCGCACGCCATTCCCGAGCGCCTGACCGATCAGCTCGACGATGCGGTGCTGGACCTGCTGGACGATGAGCTACTGGCGCCAAGCACGCTGCCGGAGCCTCGGCAGGCCGAGATCACGCAGCTCCTTGAGGATCTGCAGCCCACGCAGCCCGTTGAGTTGCTGTTCCGCACCGGCGGCGTTCTGGACGCCAATGCGCTGGCGCTGCCGGGCGGCACCATCATCATCACCGACGAGCTGGTCCAGCTGACGGTGTTTGACGGTGAGCTGTCGGCCGTGCTTGCCCATGAACTCGCGCACGTCGAGGAGCGCCACGCCATGCAGGCGCTGATCCAGACGGTGGGCGCGGCCACCGTGCTCGGCTGGGTCTTCGGTGACCTCACGCTGGTGACGGATCTGGCGCTGGTCAGCACGCCGGCCATCCTCCAGCAGCTGAGCTACACCCGCGGCTTCGAAGAGGAAGCCGACCGGCTGGCCACGCAGATGCTGAAAGAACGGGGTATTCCCGGGCACTGCATGGCATCGCTCATGACACGTTTCCGCGAGCATTACGGTGATGATCCCACCTCCCTGCCGTC
>JBCDHO010000182.1:0-6001 GCA_038749855.1 Pseudomonadota bacterium | reverse complement strand
GCGCCGACTGCGGACCACGAACCTGGTGGAGCGGCTGAATCAGGAAATACGGCGACGGACACGAGTTGCCAGGCTGTTCCCGAACGAGGCATCGTGCCTGCGACTGGTCTCGGCGGTGCTGATGGAAATATCGGAAGACTGGCAGTGCGCCGAACGGCGCTACGTCGTCTTCGACGATGAGGACGCGATCGAGGGATAAGCGAAATTAAAGAAAGGATGTTGCTCTATCGCACGCCGTCAATCAGGTAGAGCGGGTCCCGTCCGCGCAGGGTCAGCGATCCCGCGCTGCCTTCCGTTACCGGCGGAGAAAAGCCAGGAACCAGTTTTCCGAGAATTTCCTGAACGCTGGTGGTCTGGTCGATGAGGTTTTCGAAGTCCGGCGTCTCGAAAACGAGCACGGAGCGGGGAATGCTCTCAAGACCGAGTTCCCGTCGCGTCGAGCGAACGATAACCTCCTCGAGGGGCAAAACTTCCGTGTTATCGGTGTCGGAGGTGGCATTGCTCTGCGCGCCGACGTTTGTGGCGGCAACGAGCATCGCCGCACTGAGTGCAATCTTGCTTCTGTTCATGGCTGTCCCAATAGCTTAATGATAATTATTCGCAAGATTGTTTTTGGCCCACTGTGAACCTTTGGTGAAGCGTATGCCAAACACCAAGATCGGAGAGTTCGTCTCGGAACTGCACGCCAAGGCCGACGAGATCGTCGAGCATTTCAATGGCAATCCTGCTGACGCGCAAGGGGTCAGTGCGCTGTGTCTCCGCGGCGCTCTGTCCTGTCTTCCTGGTTGAACTGGACCATGGGGTTGGGTGCTACCGATGCCGGCGCCACACCCGCTACATGCTCGAGGAGGTCATCGATGACGGCATGGGCGGCATGGAAACCCCAGCCCACCCAGTACCCGCCCGCTCTGACCACGGCATCGTTCCGAACGACGCCGAGCGAGTTCCAGACCGGATCATCGAGCAACTGCAGATAGCGTGCGTCAGCGGCTACATCGCCGTCATCATCGGGCGCTTCACTCCAGAGAAACAGGATGTCGCCGTCGATCAGGTCGATGCGCTCAAAGGAGATCCTGACGTTGCCGTCGGTCTGGTAGCGTGCTCTCGCCGCTTCGGCAGACAAACCCTGCGAGGCAGGCCTCCCGAGCCCTGCTTCCGCGACCAGAATGGATGAGAAGCTGTTCGCCAGGTTCATGGCCATCTCGCTATTGCTGCCCCAGAGCCGCGCGATAGAGACTTCCACAGCCTCTGGCTGTTCAATCCGTTCAGTCAGTACGGACTGAAGAGCCGCGATCCGGTCCTGATAGTCTTGTTTCAACTGCGCGACCAGCGGTTCTTTGTTCAGGGCTGCGCCGACAAACTCGAAGCCTTCCTGCCAAACGCCGACCGCGGATGCTTCGTACACAAGCAGGGGTGCGATGGCCCGGAGTTGGTCTTCCATCCCCGCGATAAAGTGAGGCGTTCCAAAAATCAGGTCTGGTCCAAGCGCAGCGATGGTTTCCAGATCGCCGGGATCGCCGATGTTCGTGATGGCTTCAAGGTCCGGGCGAAGGTAGGGAAAGTTCTTGGCCAGGATCCTCGTGGTCCAGGGCTTGGCGCCAATCACCGAATCACCCGAAAGTTGCATGAGCTCAACAGCGTGAACGCTCAGGTCCACGATCCGCGTGGGCGCCTCTGGAATGCAAACGGCGTCTCCAACCAGTCGTGGATGTTCAAACAAGCGCAGTCCCGGGGAGCAGGTCACGGGAGGAGCAGGCGCGGCACGCGCTGCTTCCTGCGCAACCGGGTGCTCGGGGGGTGCGCGTTCACAGCCGCTCAGGAGCGTAGTGAAAGCGAGGGCAAGGAGGACACTGCGGATCATGTTCAAAGGGTCTGAAGTCCAGCGCTGCTCATGATAGGGTGATCTGTCTTTTTTTTTGTGGTTTTTGCCAGTCAGGGTCATACCGGACGGAGCTCGCTTTGAACGCAAGTAGCAATGACCTGACCGTGCGTGACGTGACCGTGGCCTATGGTCAGACAGAGGTTGTTAGGAAGCTGTCAATTGACATCCCGCAACACCAACTGACCGCGCTCGTCGGGCCAAACGGCTGTGGGAAATCCACCCTGCTTAAGGCGATCGCGCGCGTGCTGCCGATCCAGTCCGGGCAGGTTCTGCTTGGCAGCGCGCCCGTGCACACGATGCCAACCCGGCAAGTGGCGAGCATACTGGGCTTTCTGCCGCAGGGACCCATCGCACCGGAAGGGCTGTCGGTCCGGGAACTGGTGGCCCAGGGTCGTTTCCCGCATCAGAGCCTCATGCGCCAGTGGTCAAGCGCAGATGCACGCGCGGTCGACCAGGCCATGGCGGCGACCAACATTGCTGACTTCGCGGACCGGCCCATCGATCACCTGTCCGGGGGAGAGCGCCAGCGCGCCTGGATCGCGATGGTGCTGGCGCAGGATACGCCGATCTTGCTCCTCGATGAGCCCACGACATTTCTGGACCTCAAGGTTCAGGTGGACATCATGCGCCTTTTGCAGCGGATCACCCATGACGCTTCAAAGACCATCCTGATCGTTATGCACGAGCTCAATATTGCAGCCGCCTTCGCGGACCACCTGATCATGATGAGGGCGGGCAGGGTGCGGGCCAGCGGGGACGTGCTTTCGGTGTTTACCGAGCGGAATCTCTCAGCAGTATTCGACCTGGATGCGAGGGTTCTGACCAGCCCCGAAAATGGCCGTCCCGTGTGCATTCCCTCCGTTGCCTAGCATGAAACGGTCCGCTTGGCGGCGCGCTTGGGCGATGCAAACCATGGCGGACGCGCGCGAGCACCCTGGGCATTGGTCCACCGGCATTGCGGGGCTGATCTGTCTGTGCGTGCTCGCGGTCGCCTTCCTGTGGCACATTTCCGTCGGTGCCAAGGAAATCCCGTTTGCCGTTATTGTGGAGGCGCTGTTTACCTACAACAGGGACCAGTTTGACCACATTGTGGTGCATGAAATCCGGCTACCGCGAGCGCTCATGGCGGTGTTCGTGGGTGCCGGTCTGGCGGTTGCCGGGGCGCTGATGCAGGGCGTCACGCGGAACCCACTTGCTGACCCTGGCCTGTTGGGCCTCATGGCCGGTGCGACCTTTGCCGTTGTCGTTGCTTCGCTCTTCAGCGTCCCGGACTTTTCGATGATTCCGCTGATTGCTGCGGCGGGGGCGTTGATCGCGGCCGTTTTCGTGTGGTTGGTGGCGAGCGCTGTGCGCGGCGGCGCAACGCCCATGAGCATGGTTCTGGCCGGCGCCGCCATGAGCGCGTTCCTGGGCGCCTTGACGACGGCGCTCTTGCTGATCGATCAACAGTCCTTTGAGCAGCTGCGCGTCTGGATGACGGGGACGCTGACGGTCAGGCCAAGGGGCATCGCTTTGTGGTCCTACGGCTGGCTGTGTGTTGGTCTGCTGATCGCCCTGGCCATTGCCCGCCAGGTCACCACGCTTGCGATGGGAGATGAAACAGCAACGGGCCTTGGGGTCAACATCAGGCGCCTTCGCATTGCTGTCCTGTCAGCGGTTGTTCTTTTGACGGCCGCTTCGGTCTCCCTGGTTGGCCCCATGGGTTTTGTCGGCCTCGTGACGCCTCACTTCGTTCGACTGATCGTCGGCTTCGATTATCGATGGGTCATTCCCGGCTCAGCGCTGGCCGGCGCGGTTTTTCTGCTGCTGACCGACATCGTCGCGCGCACCGTGCTGGCCCCGGTCGAAATATCTACCGGTCTCGTGACCGCATTCATCGGCGCACCCGTCCTGGTCTGGTTGGTGAAAACGAGGTTGTAGCGATGAGTTTGCCGAAGTCTTCACGTGCCCAGGTCGACGACCGAAGCTTTTCCCTGGCCTTGCCGCGGGGCGGTGTGCTGCTCCTTCTGGCGCTTGGGGTCGCAAGCGTTGGGGCGACGCTGCTTTCGGTCACTGTGGGCAGCTTTCCGGTCTCCGCCACGGACGCGCTGTTGACGCTGGTCCGAGGCGCGCCGTCGGAGATGGCCGAGACCGTGGTGATGCAGTTCCGGCTTCCCCGGGCACTGGTCGCCGTGGTTGCGGGGGGGCTATTGGCGGGTTCCGGCGCGATCTTGCAGAACGTTGCACGCAATCCGCTGGCAGACCCGAGCCTGGTGGGCGTCAGTCAAGGCGCGAGCGTGGCCGTGGTTACCCTGATCGTCATGTTCCCCGGGATGCCCTATGAGCTGCGGCCAGCGGCGGCCATCCTGGGCGCTCTGGCCGCGGCCCTCATCATTCAGCTTTCATCCAACCGGGATTCCGGCAGCGCCACGCTCCGCTTCATTTTGACGGGCGTGGCGGTGGCGGCTTTTCTCTCGGCAGTCACTGGCGCCATGCTCACCTATGGGGATGTTGACCGGGCCGTCAGCGCCATGACCTGGCTGGCCGGGTCACTGGCGACGGTCAGCTGGGATGATGTCTGGCTGCTGTCACTGTTTGTGTTGACCGTTATGCCGGCGCTTTGCTGGGCGTCCAGGCCACTCAGGGCGCTGCGCATGGGAAGGGAAATTGCGATCAGCCTGGGCGCAAGTTTCCAGCGCGATCGCCTGCTCCTGGTGCTCCTCGCGGTCCTGCTGGCAGCCGTTGCCGTATCGACCGTGGGGCCGGTTGGCTTCGTCGGTTTGATCGCACCGCACCTGGCCCGGATGCTGGCCAGGACCGGGCCCGGGCTACATCTGTTTCTTTCCATGGCCATCGGTGGACTCCTGCTTGCCTGCGCCGATCTGTTGGGCAGGGGGCTGTTCGAGCCGATCCAGATTCCCGCGGGGCTTGTCACCGCCTTACTGGGCGCGCCGTTTTTTGCCTATCTTTTGATCAGCAGGCGAGGTACGTAATTCGCGCGAGGATCAAAGCAAGCATGCCGGTTTGCCGGGGTGCCCCCCGACCCGGCTTATGTACTGCGCCTGGCGCCTGCGTCACCCAAAGCGGAGCGTTGACCACGGACACTGCTGATAGATCAGTCGGGACAACCGTCTTGAGTTCCTGTCAGTCATTAGCTACGGTCCGTCGTTCAAGGAAGGGGTCTGCGTACACATTAGGGGAATGCGTCGGCTTGCTCGATCGCAGTGTGCTACCCGACGGCAGTCGGCAGCGCGTAATGTGTGTGCAGTACCGTTCGGTCGCAGGAAAGACCACTCAATCCGAACGAACTTAAGGGAGACACCCAACGTTCAATAAAGCCTCACTTGGGGCGGGCGCGCTCGCGCTCGTCCTCTGCTCATCAGTGTCCGCAAAAGGGACGCTGGAAACGGACAGCAAACAGCTCTGCGGAACCATGACCCTGTCGGGCGTAGAACACGAAGTGTGTGTTCGCGCGGACGTTGTGAATTACGGTCCCGGCACAAGCCGAAAGGCCAACATTATCAATCAGTTCTCAGGTGGCACCCCCACTTCCGTCACGCCCACGTCGTTGAAGGGCGTCAGGATCACGGGCTGCCAGTTCGACAATGGTGGTTCACGAAGCTTCAAGATTAAGTACGCCGCTTCGGCAAAGGCCAAGATCAACGGCACGACGGCAACTGCGGGTAAGGCTCCTAAGGTCACCTGTAACGCCAAGCGCGGAAACGGTAAGCGGCCGCCGGAAAACTTCGACACGTTCACGCTCGATTGATTAATCGACGCTTGTCGTCGAAAGCTTTTCCAGCTGAACCCATTTGACAGTAACAGATTGATGAAAAAGAGCCTTTCAGTTTTTGGCGGCCTTGTGCTCATGGCCGCAGCAGCGTCACCCGTCCACGCCGGTGGCACCCTTCAGCCTGACAGTAAAGCGCTGCGCGGGCAGTTCACGCTCCGGGGCATCACCCATGATGCCTGCATCGTGGTTGATCAGGTGCGTTACGGCAACGGGTGCGTCGCACAAAGCGTACATCGTCACCCAGGACGCCAAGTCCATGACCTCCGTGACCCCGACCTCGCTCAACAACGTAAGGATTAAGGGTTGCCAGTTTGTCGGCGGCGGAGCAACGGTCTTCAAGATTCGCT
>JBCDHO010000181.1:0-6001 GCA_038749855.1 Pseudomonadota bacterium | reverse complement strand
CGCTCGTGTTTGGCGCGCCGATTGTGGTCTTTGCGATCCAGGCTGCCCTGCTGCGGGACACGGAATACGGGCTCGCCGTTAGCTCAGTGGTGGCCGCCCTCTTCTACGCCGTGGGCGCCTCCAGCCTGTACCGGCGCAAGGGCCCGCAGGTTCGGCTGCTCGTGGAGTGTTACCTGGCCCTGGCCGTGGCCTTCGCGGTGATCGCGGTCCCGCTCGCCTTCGATGGGCGCTGGACGTCTGCAGCCTGGGCCCTGCAGGGTGCTGCCCTGGCCTGGATTGGTATACGCCAGTCACGGAAGCTCGCAACCCTCGCCAGCACCGGGCTGATTCTCTTTAGCGGCCTGGTATTTGTGTTCGAGCCCTGGCACAGCGGCGAGGGCCTGCCGCTGCTCAACAGCAGCGTGCTCGGCGGACTGCTGATCAGCCTGAGTGCGCTGTTCGTCGCGCGGCGCCTGGACCTTCCTGACGGCCAGGCGCTGGGCCGGGGCTTCAGCGTGGCGGCCGCCATCCTATTCGGCTGGGGCGTGCTCTGGTGGTTCGGCACCGCCTTCAACGAAATCGACGCCTGGCTGACCAACGGTGACGCCGAATTGCACGTGAGCCTCCTGGCGGGCGCCACCAGCATGGTCCTGGCCCTGTGGCTCAGTCAGCGGATGGCCTGGTCACGCTTGTTCCTGGTCACGCTGCTCCTGCTCCCGGCCATCGCTTACCTGGCCCTGGATGAGGCCCAGCTGAATGTCCATTACCTGTTTGCGCTGGGCTGGCTGGCCTGGCCCGCAGTCTGGCTCGTCCAGGGGGCGGTGCTCCACCGGGTGGATCAGGACAGGCCGGCCCTGGCGCCGGTCTGGCATGTGCTGTCCGCCCTGCTGCTGGCCGCCATGGTGGCGCTGGAGGCCTACTGGCGCCTAAATGACGCCCTGTCGTCGGCCTGGGGTTGGCTGGGTGCGGCGGTGGTTCTGGGCCTCGCCGTGCAGCTGATAGGTCAACTCGGTGCCCGAACGCTCTGGCCAGTCCGAGCGCATCCGGAGCACTACCGCAGCACAATGGATTTCCTGGTGCTGAGCCTGGTGGTCGGCGCTGCCTGGCTGGCGCTTGAGCGGCCGGGGGACCCGACCCCGCTTACCTACCTGCCGTTGATCAACCCCTTTGACGGGGTGATGGTCCTTGCCGGTTTCCTGGCGATCCAGGGCCTACGGCGATACCCGGCCGGGCAGCGGCCGGACACCTTGCTGTTTGGCGTTGTCGACACACGCTTCGTGGGCCTGCTGCTCGCTGGGGGCTTCCTGCTCATCACCTCCGCCGCCGTTGTACGGGCCGTCCACCACCTGGCGGGCGTACCCTGGGCCTTCAACGCCCTGTTCGACTCGGTCGTGGTTCAGTCGGCCCTGGCCATTTACTGGGGATTGCTGGGCTTTATCGGGATGATCTGGGGGGCGAAGAACGGCTCCCGTCAGCTGTGGGTAGTCGGCGCCGGGTTCATGGCGCTGGTGGTGCTGAAGCTCTTCCTGGTCGACCTGGGCGGGACAGGCACGATCGCGCGGATTATTTCCTTTATCGGCATCGGCGCGCTGCTCACGGTCGTGGGCTACTTCGCGCCGGCGCCGCCCTCGGCCAGGAAAACCGGCTGAGGGCGCTGAAGCCGGTTAGCGATCAGGCGCGCGTGCCGTTCGGCGGATCTTCTTCGTCGTTATCCGCTTCGTCGTCATCGTCGTCGTCGTCATCATCGTCGTCGTCGTCATCGTCGTCGTCACCGTCTTCGTTGAAGAGCGGCTGAGCGACTTCCGGGCCGGACAGCGAGGCATCGCCGACGAACGCCGGCGCGGCAAAGGCGTTGAAGGAAAGCAGCAGCAGCAAGATCAGTAGCAGTCGGGTCATTGGGGGTCTCCTCCCTCTCATCAGTGTTTTGAGTCTACTGCACCGGGGCCGATGCCGGTACACACGATTCGCCGGAGCGTTCCAGGATGTCCTCGAGCCCCATCAGCGCTGAAACGTTGTGCTGCACGTAATCGATACGCACCCCCAGGTCCGTCAGGCTGCGGTGAAAGCCGCCCCGGTAGCGGGCCGGATCATGCGTGAACATGGTTTTTTCCGGCGTGTAGCGGGTCTGGAGTGAGAACTGAACCGCTTCACACAGACCCGCCAGCAGCGTCGGCAGCAGCTCGGTCTGCCCACTGTCGTTCGCCAGGTTCCAGGCGCTCATGAGGGCCTCGGCGCGGGTGGCGGTCGGCGTCGAGCGCGGCGGCCGATAGAAACTGCCCCGCCATTCGGCCGGCTCCCGGTTCGCCTCGGGGTCGAGGTTCTGGGCCGCAAGAATGGTGCGCGCGATGCGCATGCCGTGGTCACGGTCCCCGGCACGCGGCTGCAGAGCCCAGAGTTCCGTCAGCGCGTAGAGCAGCCAGTGGTCGTGGGGCAGCTCCACGTCTGCTTTGCCGCGGTCGCGTCCGTCCCGGAGGTAGACCGCCGCGCGGGCTGCGCTCTCCAGCCAGCGCGGATCACCGTCGAGTCGGTGCAGGCGCAGCAGGCCCAGCATGGCCTCACCGGGGTAATAGGCAGAAATGAAGTCATCCGGCTCGCCCTCGGGCCAGCTCTGCTTATGCGGGCGGTAGGCACCGTTGTCCTGCTGAATGCTGACGATCCAGGCCGCCAGGCGCTGCGCCAGCGGTAAGGGACTTCGATCACCGGTGGCCATCATGTACTCGCTGAGGGCGACGAGGGCCAAACCATTGCCGCCCAGCTTGATCTCCCCCTCCTCGACGATGCACGACAGCTCCGGGGCGTTGGGGCATGGCTTTGCCTGCGCCATGAGGTAGCCCAGTGCGCGCTCACCCGCTTCCAGCCAGTGCGGATCGCCGTAGCGGCGATAGGCCTCCATGAGCGAAAACACGCTGCCGCCATGACGCAGGATGTTGTAGTCGTTTGTCGAACGCTGCAGCCAGGGACGCAGATCGTAGGTCACGCGGCCCTGGTCATCGATGGCGCGCGCCAGGTAATCGGCCGCCGCGTCGATCTCCGCGCGCAGGGTCGCCCGGCTCATGTCCGGTACAGGACGATTGTCGCCAACGAGCGCGTGCCACTCACCGGCGACGCGGGACCAGCCGCTGACGGTGAACCGCACGGGCCAGCCGGCTTCCGTACCGTCGATGTCGTCGTTGAGGGGGTAACGGGCAATGCGGTCCGGGCGGAAGTCGCCGTCGCTGTCCGTGAGCCTTCGCAGCTTGACCTGCATCGGGGGCAATGCGCGGCTCAGTGCAACATCGTCGGCGATGCCCCAGCGGCCGCCCAGATAGACATTTGGGATGCCGTCGGCGACGGCCCAGATCTGTCGAACCACATCGATGTGGAGCGTAGCCTCCGGGTCCGGCAAGACGGCTGACTGCTTCAGCGCGTCGGCGAGCGCGTTTTCCAGCGTTTGGCCGCGGCCTCGAGTGGTTTGTGCCTGCTCAAAGCCATTGGCCTGGCTGAAAAACACTTGGCAGTGCCCGGCGTTGGCGTCCGACCGCTCCGTTTCGGGTGATGCATCATTGGCGGGAGCGGCTGGCTGGCCACCGTCACTGCGTGCAGCGCTCAGGGCCGCCGCAAAGACAGCCTCGAGGGCATCCGGGTTCTCAGGCTGACAAGGCGCCAGCTCGTCTCCGAGCGCGAGGGGCGAGAACAGCAGCGCCGAAAACCAGAGGCCGGCGCTGCCTGCGCCGGCGAGGAACGGCCGATTCAGGGGTGACGCCTCGACAGCAGCCAGCCGGCGGTCAGCAGAAGCAACAGCACAAGCAGGCTGCGACCTGTGAGGCCCGTACTGGGGATGGTCGGTGCCTCGTCGATGGGCAAGCGGGGCGGCAGCGCATTGGAAATGTCCGGACCGACTTCCGCTTCACAGGCGGCATTGGCCGTCACGGAAGCTGCCGCAAAGGGCGTGTAGGTCACGGTACCCAGGCCGGCATTGACGCTGTCCACCACTGTGTCGCCGGAACCCCCGCCGTTGTTGGGATGTGTCGGCCCGGAGCCTGCGCCCCAGAAGAGGCCGGTGGCCGTGATGGTGCTGTCAGTAGCGCTGACGAGGCCGGCGCCATTGCCGGAGATATCGCTGCCGCTGATCGTATGGGTGCCACCGGTCAGGTCACGGAGGCACATGCCGTCCGTCGCATTATTGGTGGCCAGCGAATCGGTGACCGTCAGCGTGGTGCCACCCATGACCAGCAAGCCCGAGGAATCGTTGTTGCGGATACAGGCGCGGTTGATGGTCACCGGGCCCAGGGCAAATGGCTGACAGCCGTCGTCACCGTTGCCTTCGACAATCACGTCTTCGATCAAAATGGAGTCGTTTTGGTTGGTGTTCGTATCAAACCCGAAGGGCGCTTCGTCGTTGTTCTTGGACACGTCGATTCCGTCTCCGGAGTTCCCACTCACCCGGCAATCGCGAACGGTGATTGAGCCGCCGGCGCCCGTGGTCAGGTCCAGGCCATCGCCAGACGCGTTGTTGCTGGCCTCGCAGCTCTCAATGAGGATATTGCCGCCACCCCAGGTGATGACCTCAATGCCGTCGTAGGAAGCGTTTGGTTCGTCATCATCCTCGTCCCCGACAGAGCCGCTCGCGATGATGTCCCGAATCGTGGCGTTACCGAAAGTGTCGAGCTCGAGATTGTCCCGACCGTTGCCAATCAGCAGAAGATCCGTACCGACAAACTCCTGGGGCACACCGCGTGCGCGGCCGGCTGCCTTGGCTTCATCATCGGGGTCTTCCGCTATCTGAAGACCATCGGTTGAGTTCCCGATGGAAGCCACCCGGGTCAATTGAATCCGGTCACTGGCACCGAGCTCAATGCCGTCTGCGGGAACTCGGTTGCCGTTGTTTCGGGCCACCACGTCGGTGAATACCATCTGCTCAATCCAGGCGATAGCCAGCGGTTCTCGCTTATTGCGGGGCTCAATCTGGAATCCGTCTGCGCCATTGTCGAACGCACGCACGCGCGTAAGTGACACCAGGGGAATGACGTGCACCGAATCGAGGCTTGGCTCACCTTCGTCGTAGCCGTCGCTGGGATTGATTTCGAACCCCTCACGACCGTTGCCGGAAGCGATGGTGTCGCTGATGACGACGTTTCCGGAGGACGGCCCCTCCAGTTCGAAGCCGCCGCTGCTGTTATTGCTGGATTCTGATTCCCGGATGGTGATCGTACCGACCCGACCCCACGCATTTAAATCGTCAAGATCCGAACGGAGTCTGAAACCCTTACCAGCCGGCTCCTCAGGGTCACGCACACCGTTACCGTTCGCCGTGATACGCAGGGCGTTGACTGACCGGATGGTGCCAAAGGTATAACGGTCCGGAGCGGTTTCTATCGTGAAGGGAGCCATACGAATCCCATCGTCAAAATTGTTGCTGGCGTCGACGTTGATCAAGTTGATTTCGCCATCGCGCACGAACAGGACGATCCCATCCCCATCATCCGGCTGTGTGATGCCATTACCATTGGCCTCCACATCACGTAGGCGGATGTCACCCGTCCCCTCGGTCCGAATCTCGATTCCGTCGGTGCCGTTGTTGCTGGCCGTGACATCCCGCATGGTCACGCCACCGCTGATGCGCAGGTCGATGCCGTCGTAGAAGGCATTGGTGGCCCGCACGGTGCTGAAGTCGACATTTCCGGTCAGGCCTTCAATATCGATGGCGTCCGTGGTCGCGGAAGACACGCGAATGCCGATCAGTGTCAGCGACGCCGGAAAGGGGTCGACGCTGTTGAAGATGGCCTCGCCGTTGCTGGAAAGAATGGCCGCGCCCGACGTTGAAGGAGAGCCGTCGCTGGAGGTGGCCTGCAGGGTCAGGTCGGCCGCGCCCCCGCTGTTTGAGCCCATCAGGCTGATGTCGACGCTTTCGTCGTAGTTGCCCGGGAAGATGAACACCGTGGCCGGACCGCCGCCGGCGTTGTTGACGCCTTCCTGGATCGTATTGAAGCAGGGCGTCAGGCCCGCACAATCGGCGTCGTCTACGTAGACGGTGGTGTTGGCG
>JBCDHO010000180.1:0-6017 GCA_038749855.1 Pseudomonadota bacterium | reverse complement strand
GGCCCGGTCAGCCAATGGCGGTTAGCCCTGATTCCTGTCGCACCCCTGTGGCTCATGCCGGGCGGTTTCACCACCTATTGCGTCTTTGAAGGGTGCGCTAGCCCTTCGTCACCGGGAAGTTATCGTTCTTCCACTGCATCATGCCCCCGCGCAGCACCGCCACCTCGGGCGCACCGAGTTTGACCAGGGCCGCAGCCGCTGCACCGGCGGTCTGGCCGGTCTTGCAGGTCACCAGCAACGGCGAGGTCACCAGTTTCTGCAGCTCCGGATCGGGATCGGGGTCCTTGATGCGCGACATGGGCACGTTGACCGCGCTGATGATATGACCCTTGTTAAAGTCCGCTGCCGGTGACACGTCGATGACCTTGGTGTCATCCCGGTTGATGAACGACACGGCTTCGCCCGGCCCAAGCAGCTTGAAGCCCTGCGTGCGCCGCATCACCTCCGTAACCACCAGGGTCAGCAGTACGGCCACGAACCCGCCCACCAGGATCGGATGGTTGCCGGCAAACTCCATGAATTGCTGCATCAAGGGTCCTTTGTGATAATGCGGTGAACGGCCCGGTCTCGTTGCGCATGTTGTGGCGTCAGGCCGGTTTTCAAGGCGAGCGGGGTGACGATCTACCCTCACAACCCCGACCCGCCACCCCATGCAGGCGTGGGCACACAGCGCCCATCCCTCCTTCGCGAGCCAAGTCCATGCAGCGCAAACCCCTGGTTCTCATGATTCTCGACGGCTGGGGCCACCGCGCGCCGGGCCCGGACAATGCCATCAGCCTCGGCGCGACGCCCACCTGGGATCGCCTGTGGGCCGAGGCGCCACGCAGCCTGCTGCAAACCTCGGGCCTGGCCGTTGGCCTGCCCGAGGGCCAGATGGGCAACTCCGAGGTCGGCCACATGAACATCGGCGCCGGTCGCATCGTGTACCAGGACTACACGCGCATCTCCAAAGCCGTCGAGGATGGGACCTTTTTTGACAATGCCGTGCTCTGCGAAGCCATTGACGCGGCACGAGCCCAGGGCGGAACCGTTCACCTCTTTGGCCTGCTCTCACCGGGCGGCGTACACAGCCACGATGAGCATTTCCAGGCGACAGTACGACTCGCTGCCAGCCGCGGGGCCGGCACCATCCGTGTTCACGGGTTTCTCGACGGCCGCGACACACCGCCGCGCAGCGCCGGCCCTTCCATTGACGCCATGGAGGCGGTGCTGGCAGAGATCGACGATGCCGCCTTTGGGACCCTGGCCGGCCGCTACTGGGCCATGGACCGGGACGAACGCTGGGACCGCGTCGAACGTGCCTGGCGCGCCCTCGTCGACGGGCAGGCCGAGTTTCACGCCGGCAGCGCAAGTAAAGCGCTGGCCGACGCCTATGCCCGGGACGAGAGCGACGAGTTTGTCCAGCCGGTGTTGATTGGTGATTTCGACGGCATCCAGAACGGGGACAGCGTGGTTTTCATCAATTTCCGCGCGGACCGCGCCCGGGAGCTGACACGCGCCTTCGTGGAGCCTGGGTTTGACGGCTTCGCGCGCACCGCGCCGGCGCTGGCCGCTTTCGCCTGCATGACCGAATACCTGGCCGGTCTTCCGGTGACCGTTGCCTTTCCACCCGAGACCCTGCCGGACCTGCTGGGTGAGGTGGTGGCGCGCGCCGGCCTGAGCCAGCTGCGTATCGCCGAAACCGAGAAATATGCCCACGTCACTTTCTTCATGAACGGTGGCCAGGAAACGCCGTTCGAGGGGGAGGAACGCATCCTTATCCCCTCGCCCAAGGTCGCCACCTACGATCTGCAGCCGGAAATGAGCGCCCCGGCGCTGGCTGAACGGCTTGACGCGGCCATTCGTTCCGGCGCCTACGACCTGATCCTGTGCAACGTGGCCAATCCGGACATGGTCGGCCACACGGGCTCCCTCGAGGCAGCGACGCGGGCTGTTGAAGCCGTAGATGCCTGCCTGGCCGTGGTGCTCGAGGCCCTGGAGGCCACCGGGGGCGAACTGTTGGTCACCGCCGACCACGGCAACGTGGAACAGATGACGGATCCGGACAGCGGCCAGGCGCATACGGCGCATACCACCAATCCCGTACCCTTCGTGTTCCGTGGGCGCGATGTGCTGGGCATCGAAGACGGCAGCCTTCGCGACCTGGCGCCAACCTTGCTCCTGCTCCTGGACCTGCTCCAGCCGGAGGCAATGACCGGGCGGCCCCTGCTTCGCCTCACCGGTGAGCGGCGCAGCGTTGCCTGAGTCTCCGTGAAGCACGGGCACGGCCGGAGCTGGCAGGAACGTAGCTGGCAAGGCGAGCGCGGGCAAAACACCTGGCAACGCGCGCATCGTGCGGACCACATGGCCCGCACTTCACCACGCGGCCAGCCGGGCCACAGCCTGTGGCGGCTGGCCACAGCGCTCGTCACGCTCATGATTCTTCAACCGGTGGTGCACGCCCAGGATCGAATTCAGGATCAGGATCGGGAAGCGACCCGCGAGCAACTCGAATCGGTCGAAGCCGCCATCGCCGAGCTACAGGCCAGCCTGGCCCAGGAGCGGGGCGCACTGGGCCGGGAGCGCGAGGCCGTGAAGGCCGTCGACCTGGAACTGCAGGCCAATGCCCGCGCAATCGCCGCGCTGGACGCGGAAATCGATCAGCAGCAGGCGGAGGTTGCCCGGCTCGAGGCGGAACAGGACGCCTACCTGGCGACCCTGGCCAATCGGCAGGATGAGCTTGGCCAGCAGGTGCTCGCCGCGTGGACCTTGTCGCGGGAATCGAGGCTTAAGCTGGTGCTCAACCAGGATGACCCGGCCCGGCTCGGACGCCTGCTGGCTTACTACGACCTCTTCGGTGCCGCGCAGGCTGAACACATCATGGAACTTCGCGACGTGCTTGAGCGTCTGGACATCATGCAGGCAGACATCGACACGGAGCTGGCGACCCTCTCGGCGCTGCAGCGGGAACAGCGTGCCGAAGGCGAGCGCCTTGGGGGCCGCCGTGAAGAACGGCAGGTACTCGTCCAGGCCCTGGTCGCCAGCCTCGGAGCGGGTGAGAACCGGCTCCAGGAACTCACGCGCAACCGCAGCGACCTCGAAACCCTTCTGGAGCGTCTCGATAACGCGCTTGCGGATATTCCCGCGGACCTCGGTCGCCGGCTTCATCCGACACAGAAACGCGGCACCTTACCCATGCCCGTGCCCGGACGCGTCCGGGCGGCCTTTGGTCAGCCCCGCACGGCCGGCCTCGCCTGGCAGGGCTGGCTCATTGAGGCGCAACCCGGCCGCGAGGTACGGGCCGTTGCCTACGGTCGCGTCGCCTATGCCGACTGGCTGCGTGGCTATGGCCTGCTGCTGATCGTTGATCACGGCGACGGCTTCATGAGCCTCTATGGACACAACGAAAGCCTGCGCGCCGAGGTCGGAGACTGGGTCGACGCGGGCACTCGAGTCTCCACCGTGGGCCAGGGTCCGGAAGGCCGTGCGGGTTTGTACTTCGAACTGCGCCGGGATGGCAAGGCCATTGACCCGGCCGGCTGGCTGCAACGCTGAATCGGCCCCTTACGGGTCCAGGACCGACAGGACACCCATGACCACCCACAAAGTCAACGCTGCGGCCGCCATGCTGGCCCTGATACTACTCTGGCCAGCAGCGCCCGCTGGGGCCGCCAGCACGCCCGAAGATCAGGCCACTGAAGCCACACTCACGCTCGACGAGCTAAGAACCTTCAGTGACACGCTACGCATCGTTCGCCAGCACTACGTTGACGAGCGAAGCACGCCGGAACTGCTGGATGCGGCGGTGAGAGGCATTATCTCAACCCTTGATCCGCACTCGACCTACCTGGGACCGGACGCCTTCCAACGAGAGGACACAGGAACCCGCGGTCGCCAGGGCGGAATCGGCGTCAGACTCGAAGCCGATGAAGACCGGCACCTGGTGGTGGCGGACGTCTACCCGGATGGCCCGGCCTGGCTGTCCGGTGTCCAGGTTGGTGACCGGGTGCTCGCCGTCGATGGAACCCGAGTCCGAGGACGACGCCTGAAGCGGTCCATGGACGCAGTGCAGGGCGAAGCGGGAAGCACCGTCACCCTGCGTCTGCGTACCGGCTCCATGCAGCCCCGGGACGTCACTCTGGAACGGGCCCTGGTGCCCATTCCCAGCGTTCGGGGCAAGCTGATCGACGACACCGTCGCCGTTTTGACCGTGAACCGCTTCCACCTTGCCACGGCCGAAGAATTTACCCGCCGGCTTGAGGCGCTGAGGCGTCAGACCGATGGCGCCTTCGACGGCGTGGTGATCGATCTGCGTGACAACCTTGGCGGGGCCATCAAGCCAGCGGCGGAGATTGCCGACGGTTTTCTCGACGAAGGCCTCGTGGTGTACACGCGCGGCCGCTATCCGGCGAGTCACATCGAGTATTTCGCCCTACCCGGCCAGTGGGCCCCGGATACCCCAGTGGCCGTCCTTGTCAACGGCTCCAGCGCCTCTGCCTCGGAAATCCTCGCTGGCGCGCTTCAGGACCATGGGCGCGCCACCATTATTGGTGCACGCACCTACGGCAAAGGCTCGGTGCAATCGGTGCTGCGGATGCGGGACGGCTCGGGACTACGCCTGACGACCGCGCGCTACTACACACCGGCTGGCCGCAGTTTCGACCAGCAGGGCATCACGCCGGACATCACGGTGAACGCCCGGGCACGGGCCGGGAATGGTGCGGGCACTGGAACTGGAACTGGCACTGGCACTGGCACTGGCAACGACGATTCAGCGACCAGGGCTGAATGGCAAAAGGACCCGGTGCTGGCCGAGGCAGTCCAAGCGCTCAGGCAAGACGAGCAAGCAGCGCAAGAGGTCATGGATGAAGCCGAGGGCGAAGCGCAGAACGGCCAGGCGCACAAACCTCGGCCTTAGCTACCGGGTTTTGCCGGCGGGCTAAGGGGAAACGGCGTGACCTTTTCTCCGCTTTCCCGCTCGCGAATGACCGCCTGACCCTTACGCCGGACCTCTTCGACCCGCAGCACACCGTGCAGGGGGACATGCAGCACCTCAACGTCGGCAAACTCCTCGCGGATTTTCTCTTCCGAAGGGTCGACCACCAGGCTCTCTCCGTCGTCAAAGACCATGCCGGAAATCTCCAGGAAGCCCCAGAGGCTACTGGTGCTGACGCCTGTGCAGAAGAGCTCGTACACCTTGCCGTGGTTGTGAAACGCCACACGATAGAGGAGGTCCTTCGCCATAGTTGCTCCCGCCGGTCTGCGCCGGGTCCGAATGGTAAATGTCTAGTCTGAATAGGTCGCCTGGCGACCTTGCCGGTTGCTGCGAACCGCGTCCACGGCCCGCGCCAGCAAGGCAAAACCCAGACCGAGACCAAAGCCCGCCAGGTGTGTCCACCACGCCATGGCACCTGACGTGGGGCCAACCACCGAGTAAAGCAACTGGAGGGCGAACCAGCTTCCCACGACCAGCAGCGTGGGCAGACGCACGAACTCCACGACCACGCCCAGAGGCAGGTACAGACCAATCCTTCGACGGGGATAAAGCCCTGCACAGGCGCCGACTACCGCAGAAACCGCGCCACTGGCGCCAATCACCGATCGACTCATCGTGGGCAGCTGGAACGATAGGAGGAGATGCGCGAGCACCCCGCCGAGCAGAAAAACCGACAGCAGGGCAAGCGGGCCCATGCGGCGCTCAACTGGAAGGCCAAAGACCCAGAGGTAGATTACGTTGCCGGCCAGGTGCAGCCAGGACGAATGAAAGAACAGCGAAAGCCACAGCGCGTTCCACCCCGTGGCCCGTTCGCCGCTGAGCAGAGCGTGCACCTCGGCCGGACTGGCGCCGACGGTAGCGATGACCACCTGCTGCTGGGGCCCTGTCAGCAGCGCATAGAGTACGCTGGCCAGCAGACAGCCCAGCGCAAGGCTGGCCGTCATCCAGGGGAATGGCTTGTTCGCATCCGGTGAGGGGGACTGGGCGATCAGCACGGGAAGGGCAGACTCCGGCTTGACCTATTGCCTGACGAAAAACAGGT
>JBCDHO010000179.1:0-6038 GCA_038749855.1 Pseudomonadota bacterium | reverse complement strand
TTGACTTGACTTAAGGCGAATCCGCCCGCGACTCTCCGGCCTGAGCGGGCAGGCGTGCAGGGTCATGCCAGAACCCGGCAGCTGGTTCTTGCCATGCTCATCGAGCTGTGCCGGAATGAAGTGCAGCTGGATATCCGGCCGATCGTCCGTCGCGAGCGGGCTGACGATAAACGCGCCGCCCTCGGCAATGTTCGAGGTTCCGGGGCCTTCGTGCTTGAAGAAGTACTCCAGGCCGGCCTTGACGTGGCTCAGCGTGTCGTAGCTGTCCTTGGTGCCGATCGACACCACGGTGCAAACGTCCAGGTGGTCCTGGAGATTCTCCCCGACGGCGGGCAGGTCGTGAATGACGTCCACGTCGTGCTCGGCGAGGTGGTCCGCGGGCCCCACGCCGGAGAGCATCAGCAGCTGGGGCGAATTGATCGCGCCGCCGCTAAGGATGATCTCGCCGCCCTCAAAGTCCCTCAGCTGTCCCCGCACCGATGCGCGGACGCCGCGTGCCCGGTGGCCATCGAAGAGCACGGCTTGCGCCGCGGCGCCGGTGATGACCTCAAGGTTGGGCCGATCCATGGCGGGCTTGAGATAGCCGGCTGCAGCGCTGCAGCGCTTTCCGTCCCGCTGGGTCACCTGGTACAGCCCACAGCCACGTTGATGCGCTCCGTTAAAGTCATCGGTCCGTGGCAGGCCGGTCTGCTCACAGGCTTCGAGGAAGCGATCAGACAGCGGGTTGTGATAGCGCAGGTCCTGGACCGACAGCGGCCCCCCCACGCCGTGGAAATCTGAGGCACCTCGACCCTGGTCCTCGGACTTGAGGAAGTAGGGGAAGCACTCATCGAAAGACCAGCCATCGGCGCCACCCGCTGCCCAGTCGTCGTAGTCCTTGCGATGGCCCCGGCAGTAGCACATGGCGTTGATCGAGCTTGAGCCGCCCAGCACACGCCCACGCGGCCAGTAGAGGCGCCGATTCTCGAGGTTCGGCTCCGGCTCCGTGTAGTAGTTCCAGTTGATGCGCGTGTTATTGCGCAGCTGCCACAGGCCAGCGGGCATGTGGATGAAGGGATTGCGGTCTTTGCCACCGGCTTCGAGAAGCAGCACGCGGCGATTGGGATTGGCGCTGAGACGGTTGGCCAACACGCAGCCGGCGGAGCCCGCGCCGACAATGATGATGTCGTAATTATTCAAGATGTGAACACTGTTCCATTCGGTACCGTATGCATGATACGCCAACGGCCCGGGCGTTCAAGGACCTGGATCAAGCCATTGAGGGGCCTTTTTCGCCCAGCCGACGGGTGTGCTCGGGCTGTCGCTCCGGTGCCTGCGCTCACGGTGCCGCTGTTACACTGTCGCTACTGGCCGGGTGCCTTGTGCTACAGCGCCCCGGCCTTTCTTGACCGGGGTGTACGCCGTGGGTGATGTGCCATGAATTTGACCCGACTTTCCCTGGGCAATCCGGTGGCGGTGGCCGTGGGCGCAATCCTGGCGGTCATCTTCGGGATCATCGCCATGACGCGCCTGCCGATTGAGATGACGCCGGAGATCACGCGCCCGGAAATCCAGGTCAGCACCTTCTGGCGCGCGGCGGCCCCGACCGAGGTCGAATCGGAAATCATCGAGCCCCAGGAGAACGTGCTGCGCTCGACGCCCGGTCTCGTGCGCATGACCTCTCAGGCCAACTACGGCAGCGCCAGCGTGACCCTGGAGTTCGTCATCGGCACGGACATGAACCGGGCACTCATCGAGGTCATCAACCGGCTCAACCAGGTGCCGCGCTATCCGGTGGATGCCGATGAGCCGATTGTCCAGGTCGGCGGTGAGAATTTCGACCGCGTCGTGGCCTGGTTTCAGATCACCACAAAGGAGGGCAATGACGTACCGATCCCCTCCTACCAGGATTTCGTCGAGGACAACGTCATCACCCGTTTTGAGCGCGTGCCCGGTGTGTCCTCGGTGTTCGCCTTTGGTGGCCGCACGCACGAGGTACGCATCACCTTCGATCCCTACAAGGCGGCGGGCCTGGGTCTCGACCTGACTGGTATTTCGTCTGAGCTTGGGACCAACGAGGACGTCAGTGCCGGCAACACGGAGGTCGGCCGGCGCATGTACACGGTGCGCTTCAGTGGCAAGTACGAGGTCGATGCGCTGGGTGAGCTCGTGCTGGCCTGGCGGGACGGGCGGCCGATCAAGCTGCGTGACATTGCGCGTATCGAGATGACCATGGTGGATCCCACCACGGTGCTTCACCTCAATGGGGGTCCCGCTATCGGCATGGGCATCGCGCCCGAGTCCGGGGCCAACGTGCTGGATGTGCTCGAGGGAATCCGCGCCGCTGCCGATGAGATGCGCGAAGGCGTGCTCGATCGGGCAGGCCTGAACCTGTTCATGGGCTTTGACCAGTCGGAGTACATCAACGCCTCCATCAACATGGTCCGCAACAACCTGTTGCTCGGCATGGGCCTCGCCATCGTCGTGCTGTGGTGGTTTTTGCGCAAGTTCCGCGCCACGCTGATCGTGGCCCTGTCGATTCCCCTGTGTCTCTTTGTCTCGTTCCTGGTCATGTACATCACGGGACGAACGGTCAACATTATTTCCCTCGCCGGTCTCGCGTTTGCGACGGGCATGGTGCTCGACGCGGCCATCGTGGTGCTCGAGAACATCTTCCGCCAGCGGGAAGCGGGGCGCGATGGAGACGAGGCGTCCCTGCGAGGCACCTCCCAGGTTTGGGGCGCGCTGCTGGCTTCGACGGCCACCACCGTGGCCATCTTTCTGCCCGTCGTGTTCCTGGAGGACGAGGCCGGACAGCTGTTTGCGGACCTCGCGATCACCATCTCGGCTGCTGTGGTCGCCTCGCTAATCGTGGCCGTGACTGTGCTGCCCGCCGCCGCTGCCAACTGGGTTAAGGGCGAGGCCATCGAGGACATTCATCGGCACTGGTGGCGCTGGGCCACAGACCACATCATGAGCTGGACCGATACGCCGCGGAAGCGCTGGACCTGGGTCGGATCGCTGACGGCCGTCCCGCTCGCCCTCGCGGTGCTGATTGTGCCGCCGGCGGACTACCTGCCGGAAGGGCGCCAGAACTGGATCCAGGGCTTCCTGGTCGCACCTCCGGGCCTGGGCGTTGAGACCGGGGAGTCAGAGATTCTCGATGTCATCGATTCACGGCTCGTACCACACCTCGAGGGTGAGAAGGGCCCGGCCATTCACTCCTACTACCTGGGCTCCAGCCCGGGCTTCGGCACCTTCATCGGGGGGCGTGCCGCCAACGCCGCCGACGTCGATGAGCTGGTGCGCATCTTCAACTACGAGGTCATGCAGGGGTTCCCGGATACCTTCGGCTTCGCCTCCCGTGCGCCCCTGTTCAACGGCGAACGCGGGGGGCGTCAGATCAACCTCGACATGCAGGCCGAGTCCTTTGAGTCCCTGCTGGCTGCGGGCCGGGCCGGGTTTTACGCCGTCATGCAGGCGCTACCGGGCGCCAGCGTGCAGCCGTCTCCTGGACTTGAACTTGCCGAGCCGGAGCTGCGCCTTGTACCCGACGACCGGCTCATTGCAGAGGTAGGCTGGAACCGCTCACGCATGGCGACCGTGGTTCGGGCCCTGGGCGACGGCGCCTTCCTGGGCGAGTACTTTGACGGCAACCGCCGCTACAACGTCATTCTCCGGGCCGAGGGCTGGGAGACGCCCGAGCAGCTGGCGGCGATCCCGCTGGCAACGCCCAGCGGTGAGGTACTGGCCCTGGGCGAGCTGGCCCAGCTGGAGCGCACGGCGGGACCGTCGCAGATTCAGCGCGTTGACCGGCGGCGGACGCTCACGCTGGCCATCCAACCACCCGGTGACATGGCGATTGAAGAAGCCCTCGATATCGTTCGCGCTGACGTCTTGCCGGTGGTCCAAGCGCTGTTGCCGCAGGATGGGACGATCAAGCTCACGGGGACTGCTGAGGCCCTGAGCGAGGCGCTTGCCAGCATGTCCGGGAGCTTCGCCCTCGCCGTGGTCATTCTCTACCTGCTAATCTCAGCCCTGTTCCGTTCCTTCAGCGACTCCCTGCTGGTCGTGCTGACCCTGCCTATGGCAACGGTCGGCGGGATCGCCTCCCTGCGCATCATGGACCTGGCCCTCGTGGGCAGCGGTGGCCAGCAGATGGACCTGCTCACCATGATTGGTTTTGTGATCCTGCTTGGCCTGGTGGTCAACAACGCGATCCTGCTGGTTTATCGCGCCCGCGACGGGGAGCGCGAAGGCCTCAGCCGCCGCGAGGCGGTCGAAAGCGCCGTCCGCCTGCGACTCAGGCCCATCCTCATGAGCACCATGACCAGCATTTTCGGCATGTTGCCGCTGATGCTGATCCCGGGTTCCGGCTCAGAGCTTTACCGGGGCATGGCGTCTGTCATCGTGGGCGGCATGCTGGTAAGCACCCTGTTCACCCTGCTGCTGCTACCCAGCCTTCTGCGCATGAATGAGGCGGCCTCAAAGGTCCTTCATGCAGAACCAGAAACCGTGTGAGATAGTGCGCCGATGACGTCTCCCTCCACACGGCTGGGTCCCGAATTCCTGCGCACGCGCCGGGCGGGGGACCGACGCAAGGCGCTTGTGTGGATCGTCGCCGCTGTCGGTGTGTTCGCCAGTGCCTTGCTGCCGCCTGCCTTGTCGGCGCAGGAAAGTGGCATGCCACCCGCCCTCGTACAAGTGGCCGAGGCGAGCCTCCAGACCCTGGCGCCGGTAACCATGGTGCCGGGTACGGTCGTCAGTCGCGATGACGCCAGAATCGCGGCCGAGGTCGATGGCCGGCTGGTGGATGTTGCGGACGTCGGCACGCGTGTCGCTGCGGGCGATCCGGTGGCGCGCATCGAGGATACGCGGCTGAATCTGCGCCACGATGAGCTCATGGCCGAGGTGGCGCGCGCCAGTGCGCGGGTCGAGTTTTTGACCAATGAAGAAAAGCGTTTCGCACGCCTGGCCGAAGACAACCTGGCCGCAGCGACGCAGCTGGAACAGACCCGGTCAGATCGTGACGTTGCGCGCGGTGAGCTTCGGGTTGCCGAATCCCGGCTGGCGCAAAACGAAGATCAATTGCAGCGTACCGTGATCCGTGCGCCGTTTCCCGGCATCATTGTCGAGCGCATCATGATGCCGGGCGAGCGTGCAACCGACGGCAACAGCGTGGTGCGGCTGGTCAACCAGGACCGGCTGGAAGTGATCGCCCGGGCGCCGCTCGCCTACTATCGCTTTGTCGCACCCGGCCAGCGCCTAGCGCTGTCCGCGCTGGGCCTGGACGCCCAGGGCACGGTGCGGACCGTGGTGGCCGTCGGCGACGAGAATACCCACCAGTTCGAGCTGCGCGTCGACCTGGAGCCCGGCCTGTTTCCGGTGGGCCAGACCCTGCGCGTCGCCGTGCCCATGGACCAGGTGCGCGAGGTACTGGCTGTACCCCGGGATGCCCTCGTATTGCGCCCGGAGGGCATCACCTTGTTTAAGGTCGACGCCAACAATGTCGCCGAACAGGTCAGCGTCACCACGGGCGTCGGCGCTGGAGATCAGATCGAAGTGCTGGGGCCCGTGGCACCTGGTGATCAGGTGGTCGTCCGCGGCAACGAGCGGCTTCAGCCGGGCCAGCCCGTGACCGTGAGCGGTGGCTGATGCGCCGCGCTCCCTGGGTCGCATCCCAGGTGCCCTGATACGGGTCGCGCCCGGCGAGTGGGGCCGCTTCCTGCTTGCCTTTCTCTATTTCTTTTTCCTGCTCGGCAGCTATTTCATGCTGCGACCGATTCGCGGCACTGTCGCGGCCAATTTTCCCGAATCCCTGCATCTGCTCTACACGGCGACCTTTGCCTCGATGCTCCTGCTGGTGCCCGTGTTCGGCTTTCTCGTTTCACGCTTCCGCCGTGGCGTGTTCATTCCGCTGGCCTATGGCGCGTTCATCGCACAGCTGGCCGTTTTCGCCGTGGGTTTTGCCGCGCCCGAACCGGCAACGAAGCTGCAGCTGGTGTTTTTCGTCTGGGTCAGCGTATTCAATCTGTTCGTGGTGTCGGTGTTCTGGAGCT
>JBCDHO010000178.1:0-6042 GCA_038749855.1 Pseudomonadota bacterium | reverse complement strand
CGTCGCGACGCCTCCCCCTGGACCCTGGTTCAGGGCATCCTTGCGCCGCTCCAGTTCCTCGTGTTCCTGGTCAGCCTCGCGCTGGTCCTGCGGACCCTGCTCACCGGCGACGGAGCGACGGCTGCGACCGTGTCCGTGGTTCTCAAAACCGCCGTGCTGTACGCCATCATGGTGACGGGCGCGATCTGGGAGAAAGACGTCTTTGGCCGTTACCTCTTTGCCCCCGCCTTCTTCTGGGAAGACGTGGTCAGCATGGGGGTCATGGCGCTGCACACCGCCTACCTGGCCTGCCTGCTCTTTGGCTGGGGCAGCACGACGCAGCAGCTTTGGCTGGCCCTGGCCGCCTACGCGGCCTATGTCATCAACGCCGCCCAGTTCCTCTGGAAGTTTCGGCTGGCGCGGCTTGGCGCGGCGGGCACTGAAGGCGTGGCCGACACCGACCCTCGCCCTGCCCACCTGCACGAAGGGCCAGCAAACTCCCTGGGAGCGGCCTCGTGAGCGCTGTCAGCCTGCCGCCCGAGCGCCTGGTTCTTCGTGAGCGCGGTCAACGGGAGGTGTTCTGTGGCCTCACCGGCATCGTCTGGCTGCACCGCAAAATCCAGGACGCCTTTTTCCTGGTGGTCGGCTCGCGGACCTGTGCGCACCTGATCCAGTCCGCGGCGGGCGTGATGATCTTCGCCGAACCGCGCTTTGGTACCGCCATCATCGATGAGCGTGATCTCGCCGGCCTGGCGGACGTCAACGAAGAGCTGGACCGGGAGGTGGCGAAGCTCCTGGAACGCCGCCGGGACATCAAGATGCTGTTCCTGGTGGGCTCATGCCCCTCGGAAGTCATCAAGCTCGACCTCGGGCGCGCCGCCGAGCGGCTCTCGCAGAAGTACCTGCCCGATGTGCACGTGCTCAACTACTCCGGCAGCGGCATCGAGACCACCTTCACGCAGGGCGAAGACGCCTGCCTGGCGGCCCTGGTGCCCACGCTCCAGGCAACCTCCGACGATCAGCAGCGCCTGTTGGTGGTCGGTGCCCTGGCCGACGTGGTGGAGGACCAGTTCCGCAGCCTGTTCGACAAGCTGGGCGTCGGTCCGGTTGATTTCCTGCCGGCGCGCTCGTCCCGGGAGATGCCCGCCATCGGCCCTAATACACGCTACGTCCTGGCGCAGCCGTTCCTGGGCGAAACGGCCCTGGAACTTGAACGCCGCGGCGCCCGGCGCGTCCAGGCCCCCTTCCCCCTCGGGGAGGAAGGCACCACCGCCTGGCTGCAGGCCATTGCAAACGAGTGGTCTGTGAGCACCGAATGCTTCGCGGAAGCCACGCGTGCACCGCGAGAACGCGCCCGGCGCGCCATGGGCGCCCACCGGGAACGCCTGGAAGGCAAACGCATCTTCTTTTTCCCCGACAGCCAGCTGGAGATTCCGCTGGCGCGCATGCTCACGCGCGAACTGGGCATGGAGGCACTGGAAGTCGGTACGCCCTACCTGCACCGGGAACACCTCGCGGAAGAGTTGAACTGGTTACCCGACAGCGCACGGCTGTCTGAGGGGCAGGACGTCGAGAAGCAGCTCGACCGTTGCCTCACCGCCGAGCCGGACATCGTGGTCTGCGGGCTGGGGCTCGCCAACCCGCTCGAGGCCGAGGGCATCACCACTAAGTGGTCCATCGAGCTGCTGTTCACCCCCATCCAGGGATATGAACAGGCCGGTGACTGCGCCGGCTTGTTTGCCCGCCCCATCAACCGCCGTGAGCGGCTGAAGATCTGATGGAGGCGAACGGTCTGATGGAGACGAATGCTTTGATGGAGACAGTGGCATGCACCTGACGGTCTGGACCTACGAGGGCCCGCCCCACATCGGCGCCATGCGGGTGGCTACGGCCATGGAAGGCGTGCACTACGTCCTCCATGCGCCGCAGGGCGATACCTACGCGGACCTGCTGTTCACGATGATCGAGCGGCTGCCAAAGCGCCCGCCCGTCACCTACACGACCTTCCAGGCACGTGACCTCGGAGCCGACACGGCCAGCCTGTTCCAGCAGGCAGCCAGTGACGCCTATGACCGTTTCCAGCCCGAGGCCCTGATCGTCGGCGCCTCCTGCACCGCCGAACTCATCCAGGATGACCCCGGTGGCCTGACTGAAGCCCTTGAGCTTCCCGTGCCCGTCGTCCCCCTGGAGCTCCCCGCCTACCAGCGAAAGGAAAACTGGGGTGCGGCGGAGACCTTCTATCATCTTGTGCGCCGCATGGCGCAGAACGCGCCGGCCAAAGAACGTGAAGCCGGCGCTCCCCCTAGCTGTAACCTGCTCGGGCCCACCGCCCTCGGGTTCCGCCACCGCGACGACGTCAAAGAAATGCGTCAACTGCTGGAACGGCTCGGAATCTCGGTGAACGTGGTCGCGCCACTGGGGGCCTCGCCCTCGGACCTGGCTCGACTCGGGGAGGCCGACTTCAATGTCGTGCTGTACCCGGAGATCGCCGAAACCGCCGCCACCTGGCTGAAACGCCACTTTGGCCAACCGTTTACCCGCACCGTGCCGATCGGAGTGGGTGCAACCCGCGATTTCGTCCGCGAAGTCTGCGATTTAGCCGGTACGGATCCCGAGCCCCTTTTGGGCCGCGAAATGAGCCGCATGCCGTGGTATTCGCGGTCCATCGACTCGACCTACCTCACTGGAAAGCGCGTGTTTGTCTTTGCCGATGCCACTCACGCGCTGGCCGCCGCCAGGGTGGCCCGTGAGGAACTGGGGTTTGAGGTGGTGGGTCTGGGCACCTACAGCCGGGAGTTTGCCCGGGAAGTCCGCGCTACTGCGCGCGACATGGGCGTCGAGCCCCTGATCACGGACGATTACCTCGAGGTCGAGGCCCGGGTTCAGGAACTGCAGCCTGAGCTGATCCTCGGCACACAGATGGAACGGCACATCGCCAAGCGCCTCGGCATCGCCTGCGCAGTGATCTCCTCGCCGATCCACGTACAGGATTTCCCCGCAGCACATTCCCCACAGATGGGTTTCGAGGGCGCCAACGTGCTCTTCGACACCTGGGTCCACCCGCTGATGATGGGGCTGGAAGAGCACCTGCTGGGCATGTTCCGGGAAGACTTCGAATTCCATGACGGTGTCGCGCCGTCACACCTGGGGCGGAGCGGCGGCGCGGACAGTGCTTCGCAAGCCCCACAGGCAGCAACCGAAAAGGTCACCACTGACCCTGAACACGCCGCAGTGGCATCCCCGGTTGCCACGGCGGAAGCCGGAGCCGAGGACGGAACCCTTGCATGGACTGCCGAAGCGGAGCAGGCACTGGGCAAGGTGCCTTTCTTCGTACGTGGAAAAGCACGCCGAAACACCGAGCATTTCGCGCAGGAGCGCGGAATCGCAACCATCACTGTGGATACGCTATACGATGCCAAGTCGCACTTCTCAAACTGAGCGCGACAGCGGGGCCGAAGCGCCCATGCACGTCGCCCTGATCACGCTGGACGGTCACCTGTCCAGCGCCGCCGAACGCGCCTTTTCGCGGCTCCGTCGCGTCGCACCCGGCCTCGAGTGCAGCCTGCACTGCGCCGGCGAATGGTCCGGCAACCCGGGCGCCCTCGCCGCCTGCCAGCAGGCCATCGACAAGGCAGACATCGTCATTGCCTGCATGCTGTTCGTCGAGGAACACATCCAGGCTGTGCTGCCCCACCTCGAGGCGCGCCGGGACAAGGCCGACGCCATGCTTTGCTTCATTTCAGCGGCGGAAATCATTCGGCTTACGAAAATCGGCGGCCTCGACATGAGCGCACCGCAGAAGGGCCCGCTGGCATTGTTGAAAAAGCTGCGTGGCAGCAAGAGTGAAAACCCTTCCGCCAGCGACGGCGCCAAACAGCTGCGCATGCTCAAGCGCCTGCCGCGCATCCTGCGCTTCATCCCGGGCAAGGCCCAGGATCTGCGCGTGTACTTCCTGGCCATGCAGTACTGGCTGGCCGGCTCCGAAGACAACATCCGCAACCTGATCGCCCTGGTCGTGTCCGAGTATGCGGATGGCCCCCGCGCCGCGCTACGCGAGGTCATGACGACTGAATCACCGGCTGAGTATCCGGACGTCGGGCTCTATCACCCGCGCAGCAAAAAAGGCATCGTTGAGGACGTCACCCGCCTGCCGAAAGCGCCGAAGGACTGCGTGGGCACCGTGGGCGTGCTGCTGATGCGCTCCTATGTGCTCTCCGGCAACACGCGCCACTACGACACCGTGATCCAGGCGCTCGAAGAACGGGGCCTGCACGTGATCCCGGCCTTCGCCGGCGGCCTGGATGCGCGCCCGGCCGTGGAGAAGTACTTCCATAACTTCGACGGCAGCCCGTGCATTGACGGCCTGGTGTCCCTGACCGGCTTCTCCCTGGTGGGTGGCCCCGCCTACAACGATGCACATGCCGCCGAGGAATTGCTGGCGAAGCTGGATGTGCCCTACACGGCGGCCCACGCGACGGAATTCCAGACCCTGGAAGACTGGCAGGAGTCCGAGCAGGGGCTGCTGCCGGTTGAAACAACTATCATGGTGGCCATTCCGGAACTGGACGGCGCCGCCGCACCGACGCTGTTCGGCGGCCGATCCCGCGCGGCGGAGCCGGACCGCGCCCGCGACATGCATCCGCACTCGGAACGGGCCGAACGGCTTGCGGCACGCGTGGCCCGCAAGGTTCAGCTGAAAAACAAGTCACGGGCCCGACGCAAGGTCGCCATTGTCCTGTTCAACTTTCCGCCCAACGCCGGCGCGGTGGGCACGGCCGCTTACCTGGCGGTGTTCCGCTCCGTGTACAACACGCTCAAGCGGCTGGACGCCGAGGGCTACACGGTTGACCTGCCAGAGAGCGCTGATGCACTGCGCACACGCATCCTGGAAGGCAATAGCGCCCAATTCGGCGCCGATGCGAATGTCTGCCACCAGGTCGATATCGACCACCACGTCCGAACCCTGCCCTGGCTAGAATCGATTGAGAAGGCCTGGGGCCCGGCGCCCGGTAAGCACCAGACCGACGGCCGCAGTATCCATGTGCTGGGCGCCGAGTTCGGCAACGTCATGATCGGAATTCAGCCCGCTTTCGGCTATGAGGGCGATCCCATGCGGCTCCTCTTTGACCGCGGCCTGGCGCCCACCCACGCCTTCGCAGCCTTCTACCAGTACCTGCGCAAGGGCTTCAAAGCGGATGCGGTGCTTCACTTTGGGACGCACGGTGCGCTGGAATTCATGCCGGGTAAACAGAGCGGCATGAGCGCCGAGTGCTGGCCGGACCGGCTGATCGGCGACCTCCCGAATTTCTACCTCTACGCGGCGAACAACCCGTCCGAAGGAACCGTCGCCAAGCGTCGCTCCGGCGCAACGCTGGTCAGCTACCTGACACCGCCCATGACCCAGGCTGGCCTGTACAACGACCTGTCGGACCTGCAGGGCTCCATCGACCGGTGGCGCAGCCTGGAGCCGGACGCCCAGGTGGAGCGGGATGAACTCGTGGCGCTGATCCAGACCCAGGCAGCGGCACTGGAACTGGCGGAAGCAGAGCCTGCATGGCCCGCAGTCGCTGACCTAGAGATCGGACAGCTGCGGACCCGCCTGGACGAACTTCGGGAAACGCTGATTCCCGAGGGACTGCACGTGGTCGGCGAACCGCCCAGCCCCGAGACGCGCATTGATTGGCTGGCGGCTGTCGCCAGCGAAGACCGGCCGCTGGCGGAGGACACGCAGCGGCTCGAGGCCCTGGCGTCCGGCACTTCGGCTCGAGCCCTGATAACCGGAGACGATTCCGAGGAGCGCAAAGCGCTGCTGCAGCGGCTGGAAGACTTCAACGGTGCGCTCGGAAAGGATGCGGAGTTGCCTGGCATCATCCGCGCGTTGGACGGTGGCTTCGTTCGCCCCGTGGCCGGCGGTGACATTCTTCGCAATCCGGAAACCCTGCCGACGGGTCGCAATCTTCACGGTTTCGACCCCTTCCGCATTCCGAGTGCCTACGCCATGAAGACCGGCGAGGACCAGGCGCGTGACCTGCTCGACCGGATCTGCGCAGAGACCGGCGACTG